>CABMDW010000091.1 GCA_902385045.1 uncultured archaeon
GGAAACTGCGGATTGGGTGCTTGTATAAGGGATTACTTCAACCATAGACTTTAGCTCAAAGTCCTTTACAGTTCCTACATTTTCAATGATGAAATTCGCAGTTTTAACGGCATCTGATGTAATCGCTGATGATTGAACTGAGGCAATTAACTCTGAACGTGAAGGTAAATTAAAGATAGACTGAATTTTGCTATATGTTTGGTCATCAACTAAACTAGACACGATGTTAAATGCTTGATTTAGACTATATGGCGATAAAACAAATTGAGTTTTGCTTTGCTTTGATAAGATAAGCTCTGTTTGTGTATCCATTTGTATATTAGATAAATTAGTTGTATTTAATATAAAACGTATCATGTCTATCTTTACCAATACAGAAATTGAGAATTTAGTTAAAGAAGCTCTCACTCCTCTATGTGAAATTATGAATAAATATGGGTCAGATAAGGGAACGACCGGTCAAGGGACTTCAGGACATAATTATACAAAATTGTATCACCATTTATTTAACGACATTAGAAATGATGAATTAAAGGTGCTTGAAGTTGGGATTGGTTCTGTTAATCCGGAACTTCAAAGCAACATGGCGTGGTCTAGAGGTTATAAACCCGGAGCTAGTTTGAGAGGTTGGAAGGAATACTTCCCAAATGCGTTCATCTATGGCTGTGATTTTGATGAGGCTACATTGTTTTCAGAAGATAGAATTAAAACATTTTACATTGACCAACGAAGTCAAGACATCATTTTAGATCAAGTTAGACGAAACATAAAAAATGTATCCTTTGACATTATCATTGACGATGGACTACATGAATGTGAAGTTAATCTTTTAACATTTGCTTGCTTGTATAACAGTTTGAAAATTGGAGGAACTTATATAATTGAAGACTTAGACCCTAGAGCAGAAACTTTAATTAACAACAGTGGTATGATTAATAAACTAAAGGAGGTTGGTGATTTAGTTCAATTTGTTAATTTGGTATCATACTCAAACATTGGAGATAGTTGTTGTTTAATTGTCAAGAAGAAAGCTAAAACTCAAATTAGAGTTAAGACAGGTTGATAAAAATTAAGCTAGCAAATTTAAAAGAATTGAATGTATAAAAACAAGGTATATCATAACTGGTTAAATAAAACATTATGGCTACTACAGCACCATCGGTTCCGCCAGCAATTACTCATTTTACTCCAGCAGCAACGGGCCCTTTTGTACCACCAGCTCATCGGGTTGTGGCTCCACCACCAGCTAGTTTAACAGCTACAGAACCAACGCTAGTAATTTGTCAATGGAATAAGAAATTTATTCTAAATGTTATTACTAAGAGTTCAAATCCATTTCATGGTGAATTTGGAGATAATTATATGAGTAATAAAAAGGAACGTAAAGTATCATACATTGCCCATTTAATTAAAAAGGATGATGATAGTATTGTTTCTATCGAAACTCCAGATACAGTCATCTATCCACGAGGACATCCAACTGTAAAAGATTTCTGGGCTCACAACAAAAAGGATGTAATCTATGATTGGTATCTGTTCAAGGACAATAACATGGTTCAAGGGTTTGAAACAGATAAGCAGTTGATTGAATACCTGCTAAATTATAATTGATTATCATATTTTTCAAACGCATTGATATATTTTTTATAGAATTGAAGTTCTTCTGGTGTATGGTTTGTATCATCTGAGACATCATAGTAATATGGAAAATGATTAATTAAGTTATTATCATCCTTAAATGGAAGATAGACTGTATATAACCTTTGTCCATCATCAATTAATTGATATAAATCATATTGGTCTAGTAAATCATTTAGAAACTGAATAGAATCTAAAATTGGTTTATACACCAACTTATTACATACATCTTTTCCAAGTAAAGTTAATCCAGCACTTAAATCTATAATAGAGACATCATGTAATCTATTAATTACTGGCATATCATCATCTTCTAAATCAATAATTTTTCTAAGTTTCCATTGAATAACCTTCATAGCACGACATAATCCATAATACATTAAGTGCCTAACATGACTATCTGTATATTGTAAATTAATTTGGTCTAAACGTTGATTAATATCTTTGATTAGAACCCAAAATAATCTACATGTTTGTGCTGAAACTTCATTTTGAGTGTCAATAAAGACATCGCAGAAGTCCGGTGGATTATACATTCTATCTTATTTAGTATCTAATTTTTTGGTTCAAATTTGAATGATGCTAAAATGAACTAACTTTAAAATATATAGATGGAGCGTAATAATACATCGTTTCCTTCAGAGATAACTAAAGTTCTAAAGAAGGTGTATGAAACATATAAAAGTAAAACAGACCAATGGTCAAACATACTTAGATATTATCAGTATGTAATCAGATTTTTGATGGATAATGAACTTTTAGATTCACTTTTAATCGCACACCAAATGGGAACTGGTAAAACTCTATTAGCATCAGCTGTAGCAATTACATGTCTAGATAGATATGAAGTTATCTTCTTTTCAGCTAAGACTTTACATCATAACTTCATTCAAACTGTCAAAGATACATGTCAAATTATAGGTGTGGAAGATGTATCTTCTAAAATGAGTTTTGTAGCAATGGATGCTCCAAACATGCTAACACAACTTAACAAACAAGTCATGTCATTAGATAACAAAATGATAATCTTTGATGAAGCGCATAACTTTTTTAGGTCAATTATCAATGGCGATGAGAAAAGCAATGCTAAGAAGTTATACAATTTAATCATGTTAGCTAAAAATACAAAGAAGTTGTTTCTAACTGGGTCAATTGTATCTAAAACTGTATTTGAAATTGTAGCATGTTTTAACATGTTATCTAACAAAGAACTTTTACCTGAGAATTACTTTCAGTTTAGAGAGTTATACATAGATGAAGAAAGTGGAAAGATTAAAACTGGAGTTAGAGATAAGTTAGCTAATCGTCTAGTTGGCTATGTTTCTTATATAGCAATTGATTTACCAAGAGAACCCAATCAGGTTGTATCAAGTATAATTAGAGAAGAAGGTGGATATCCACAACTCTTTGCTACACAAGAGAAGAGAGTTGAAATGAGCTCAGAACAATATAAGTTTTACTGGATTATCAGAGAACGAGAGATAGCTTCACTCAAACGTTTTACTGGAAAGGAGAGAACAATCCAAGCAATGTCTATACCCAAATCAGATTCAAAAATGATGAGAACGTTCTTTGTTAGGTCAAGGATGGTTAGCAACTTTCTATTGTCTGATAAAAAGTTTGAAAAGATAGACATCAAGTTAGATGACTTCAATGAAATTAATTCACCTAAGATGACTGAGATAGTTAAAGAAGTTAATTCAACTGAGGGTAAAGTTCTCATTTACTCTCAGTTTGTAGATTATGGTGGATTGAAAAGTATAAGTAAATATCTGGAGAGAGCAGGCTATGTTGAATCCAAGTTGGATGATGTAGTAGATGATGCTAAACGTTATGTGTTTATCTCAGGTAAAATTCCAATGAAGCAGAGACCTTTAATTAACAAGTTGTTCAATTCTAAAGACAACATCAATGGAAATAAAATTAAAGTTATCTTAATTTCTAAAACTGGAGCTGAAGGTATAAACACAACATGTGTTAGAAAGGTTATTTTAACTGAACCATATTGGACAAAAACTAGAGATGAACAGGTTATATCTAGAGCAGTTAGACAGGGAAGTCATGACATGCTTCCAAAAGAAAAAAGAGATGTAAATGTTAGCATTTATCTAGCTACAAAGAATTCAGAGTTTAAAACAGACCATCCGATAGAAGAGATAACAATTGATGAAGAATTTCAAAAGAAATCTCTGTTCAACTACAAAAGCATTTTAGACATCAGAGAGGTCTTAAAAGAAGTTAGCATTGAATGTAGTGTGTTAAATTATGGTTCATGTAGGTTATGTATCCCAACAAATCAACAACTTTACGACGATGATTTTATAAATGATGTTAATGATGAGAATAAATGCGTAATTGGAACGATAAAAAAGAAAGAACTAAAGGAAGTTTCATTAGAAGGTAAAACATATTTATATGAAAAAGATGTAAATGAGGTGCTTGGATATAAGTTCTATGAATTTGATTCTGCCTTAGATAAATATGTATCTATGAATTCATCAGACGATAGATTGGATAAACTTATTGAGTTAATTTGATGAAATTAACTAAATCTTGTGTTGTTCTAAGTTCATCTATGAATTCTTCTCTAGCGCTTATGTTATACCTAACTACCCAATCTGTATCATTTAAATTCTGAATTGGATTAGATGCTAGATACTCTCTAACACAGTCTATATTTTGACAATCTACATATCTATCATAATGCGAATTGGTATCATATCTAGCATCAATCTCTTCAAGCGTCTTATCACAATCTGATAAATCACTTCTCATCCAATTATGTTCTGGAAGTCTTGTATCTATAAATTCTACTTCATCAACTGTCTTTTTTATAACCCAAATTGGATGTTGATAGTAGATAGTTAAACTGTTAGATAAAGGAATTTTAGTTGGAAACATATCATTCAGTTTAACTTCATTATCAAAGTTATCTAAATTAACTTGCTTCTTTAAACCATAAGCGTAATGAACTGTAATCATCATGATGAGATTATATAAAAAATTCATGAATGTTCAATTCTTTTGTTAGTAGTTTGGAGGTGTTAGATGGTTGAGCACCCAATCTGGCAATTTATCTAGAAAGTTGCTGATACATCTAGGTCGCATGTAATCTGGTATCTGATGAAGCATCAACTGAAATGATAGATACTGGTATTTCTTCTGTGTGATGAGAGCGATAATTTCTGGAGACTGTAGCGCTTCTTTGGTGTAAGGCAAGTTCATTTTGATAATTGCTTCAGGGATGTTGATTTCAAATCAATCTGGAATGCTGAGAATGTAATGAGCGATGATTTTAATCC
>CABMDW010000092.1 GCA_902385045.1 uncultured archaeon
ATACAAGAAAACAAACTATAATTGATAAAACTAGATTAAGTGCTGAGCTAAATCAAATCATTTCAGTTATAATTCTCTCAGCTCCAACTCAAACAAAAGAAAGTCATTTATATGCTATAACCAATTATCTTCTAAACAATCTACATAAACATTGTTTCCTATGTCTAAAGAATTTAGAGTATAAGCAACACCCTTCAATTTGTTCAAGTGAATTATGTGCTTTACAATCTATGATGCTTCCAAATGACTTTTCAAGTTAAACTCATTTTAGACCAAATTTTATAAAGCATGTAGAAGATTGGTTAAAGTGGGCTCTTCAGTCGCCTAGAAAAAATCTAATCTACCCAGTACCACTCCAATACATGGACAAAACTGAAATTCTATATGACAAACTTCTAACTGATTTATCAACTGAAGGATGTATGAAAAACAAACTTTTATGGTGGTTTGCTATAAATATAAAAGATGAATATGTAGATTTCAATGTAAATGAAGAAATACCAAATCTGGCGTGTAATAAGAGTGATATTAAATTCAAAAACAATTCATACGAATCAGATTTCCTTAGAAGAAAGGCACAGTTCGGAGTTATATATGGCTTTCATGGAAGCCCAAAATATAACTGGTATAGCATTTTGAGAACTGGATTAATTAACGTTAGCCAAACCGCATTTCAATTATGTGGCAATGCCTATGGAAATGGTATTTACTTAGCCGTAGATATAGAAACATCTAGGACATATACTTCTGGTAATGGAAACATAGCTATATGTGAAATTATAAACGACCCAACAACAGCTAGACCTAATCCATTTTATGTTATCAAAGAATCAAGAGATGTTAGAATTGCTTATATTATTTGAACTCATTTCTTTTTTTATAGTGCCCATTAGAAAAATAAAAAAGGTTCATATATAAAATTCGTAATGGCACAGGCATCAGTATTTCGGATATTTCAGAATGATGGTAAGGCTGACCTTTTATTATGCGACCCAGAATTTCTACATCAACGATTAAACGCGATTAAGTGGGATAACGAGAAGAGATTTTTAGAAAAGGGTGATAATAAATCAGACCCAACCCCAACATTAAATGACATTGAAGGAACACATGTTTTTCATCTGGTAGCACATTACCGTCCATTCGTTAGTATGGGATGGGAGTATATGAAAGTGCCACCTCAAAGTGGAGTAATTACATTAAATCAAACAATGACGAGTGAAGTTAAATTCTCAATTCCGCAATATGGTGATTTCTTCCATGATATGGTTTTACATATCCAGTTTGCTTCAATTTCAGCTGGCACATATACAGCTCCAACTCAACCAAGCTCTGCTTTTCCTGCTAATGACCCAGACCCAACTCCACCAGCAGAAGGGCAATCAGCATCTTTCACCAAAAACACATACAAGTTAGTTGATTCGTTTGGTAATTCAGTCTCTGGTGGAGCATCTGTTAGTAATTTAATTCGTTGGTGTGAATACCCTGGAGAGCGTCTCCTAGATAGTGTTATCTTTAGAGCAAATGGAAATGAGTTTGATAGATACACATATGAAGACTTAGTTATGCTTCGTAAATTTGGCATCTTACCAAATAAGATTGATGGTTATAAACGCTTAAATGGACAACAATCATTACTTGAATGTGATTCGGGGCCGATTAGCACCACACTAACTAACAATCAATCTGGTTCAACTCCAGCTACAGGCACCGCCGACACATGTCAATATAGAAAATCAGTTAGTGATGGAGCTCAAACACCAAAGACAACTCAACCTGCTCTTGATTTATATATCAAACTTCGTTTCTGGTTCAACGAAAACATCTATCTTGCTTTGCCATCAGTTAGTGTTCCAGTTGGTCAGCGAGATATCATCATTAATTTAGCGGCTCAACAATATCTACTTCAACAGTTCATGAATACTTATCTTGAAACAACTGCTACAGCGGGAACAATGACTACTGACAGTGGAATTACCTCATATACAATTAGTTCTCTAACTAAGACATACACTCCTCTTGACATTGCTACTTATTATGGCTCTGTAGCTAATTTAACGGTATCACAATGTGAGCTTTATACAAATAACATTGTAATTGAACAGACTGTCCAAGAAATCTACATCAAGAAAATCCTATTCCAAATGATTAGAGTTTATTATCATCAACCTGGAGTGATAGCTACAGCTTCTGGTGAGCTACTTATGAACACACTGAGAAGTCCAGTTGAGTATCTATGGATTGGATTCCAACCTACATTTAATCAATCAACTTCAAACATTGAAATGTGGAGAGAGTGGCATCATCTAAATAAGGTAGTTTATGGCACAATTAACAACCAACAGAAATCATTTATCATTCAGGATACAACATTATCTAGCTTAACTAAAGCAGCTGCTAACCCTCAAGCTGTTATTAGTCAAATTGTTCCAGACCGATATGTAGTTGAGTATCCAACTATCTCAACTATTGAACTTGATGTTCATGGTATCGCAATCTTTAGTGCGTTTCCACCACAATTCTATAATGGTTATCTTCCATATCATTATGGTGGTATAGAACTTAGAACTCCAGATGATACGGGTGCTTTCATGATTAACTTTGCTATTTATCCTCGTTCATATCAACCCAGTGGATACATGAACGCATCTAGGACTAGAGAGTTTTATTTGAAATGGACTACATCATGGATGAGCACTACTTATACAGTTAAAGTTATCATCACGGCAATTGGTATCAATTTCTTAATGTTATCAAATGGTGATGCTACTCTAAGATTTACCGCCTAAACGTTGTTGTGTTCATTTGTTGGCTTAACTGTATCATAAAAAATTAGTCAGTTAGATATACATTCATGAACTATACCTAAAACAATCTCTTTTTTATCTTTAAATACAAATGATAGAAGTTTATCTCCTGAAAGATAATGTATCTCTGTTCCATTTACATCTATTTTTTTGTCTTGTCCTTCTGGTCTCTTATCATTAATAATACCATAAATACAATCAAATTCTGGATGTTGTTCTTTGTATGCCTTTAGTTTATTATAATTTGTCTTTCTAGCTGAAGCATTATCAGTATTATATCTATTCTTTAACTCTATACAAAATTTGTATTTTTTAGATAATAAGTCAAGCCCTGTTTTATGTCCAACTCCTAAATCTCTAATATCAAAGGCAAATCCAAAAATATGTTGCCAACAGTTTCCTACCTTCATTTGTATTATCTTCAACTTATTAGCTTTATTGATAATATCAGCATGTTCCGAAATGTATTTATTTAACATTAAATCATATTCCGGTGGCTTACAATTAACGCAATGAAAACAATCTCTAATAAGAGTTTCAACAAGTTCTTTAAAATTAGCTGGGATAATCTCTGATGTTTGGCGTGTGTTCATGGCTATACATCATTTTAAACTGTTCAAATCTTTTTAATATAATTGAATAATTAAATTAAAATCATTCTATGCCAACATTCATTGAATTTTGTTCTGGATGTGGAGGTTTATCTACAGCATTCATACAATCTGGATTTCAACCTATTTTTCTAAATGATATAGATAGAGATTGTTGTGATACACTTAGAGCTAATTACCCAGAAGTTAAAATCAAATGTAAGTCAATGTCAGATATACATAACTTAAAGAGATTTAGAGGGCTGGTGGATGTGGTCATTGGAGGAATGCCCTGTCAAAGTTATTCTATAGCAGGAAAGCGAAAGGGATTAGATGATAGCAGAGGAAAATTGATGTTCAAGTTTGTTAAAGCTATACAGAAGATACGACCTAAAGTCTTTATGATTGAAAATGTCAAAGGCTTAGTTAATCATGATGGAGGTAAGACATTAAAAATTATAATAGGCAAATTTACAGAACAATACAATGTGAGCTATCAAGTTTTAAATGCGGTTGATTTTAATGTTCCTCAAAAACGAGAACGTGTATTCATCATCGGAGTGAGAAAAGATATCAAACAAATATTTGAGTTTCCATCAAAGTGTGAAAAACGTTTAGTATTAAAAGATGTGATAACCTCTGAATTAGCTAGATGTTCAGAATGTTATAAATATCCAGATAAACTAAAAGAACTTTTGAAGTTAATTCCAGCTGGTGGATGTTGGGTCAATTTACCAGAGGATAAAAAACAAGAGTATATGGGTAAATCACTTCAAAGTGGGGGAGGTAAAAGAGGCATCCTTAGAAAGTTATCTCTAGATGAACCATGTTTAACTTTACTTACCAGCCCACATCAGAAACAAACATGTAGATGTCATCCAACTGAGATTAGGCCATTCAATGTAGCTGAATATATGGCAATACAAACATTTCCAGAAACATATAAACTGATAGGTTCAACTAGAAAAAAGTATATGATGATTGGAAATGCCGTTCCAGTTAATCTAGGAAAAGCAATTGCTCTACAGTTAATTAACATAGTTAAAAATGGAACACTAAATATATATAATATATTCATGAAGCGATTGAAGCTGGTTGATTTATTTTGTGGAACTGGAGCTTTTACATTAGCTTTTGAAATCACAAATAGATTTAAATGTGTATTTGCCAATGACATTAGTTCAGATTCTAAACACATTTATAATCAGAACTTTGAACAACACATGAAACGAAAAGACATACATAAAATAGACATAGACACAATTCCACCACATGACATTCTATGTGCTGGGTTCAGTTGTCAAGCATTCTCTATATCAGGTAAAAGATTGGGGTTTAAAGATAAACGCTCAGATGTTATATGGAAAGTGTTTGAGATTATAGAACAACACATGCCTAAAATTATCTTATTTGAAAATGTCAAAAACTTTGTATCACATGATAATGGAAACACATTTAAAACAGTTAAATATAAATTAGAAGATATTGGTTATCATATAAAACATGCTATATTAAATACTAGTGATTTAACTGGTATTCCACAACATAGAGAACGAGTTTATATTATTGGCTTCTTAGACAGCGAACTATATAACAAATTTGAATTTGACTTTGAACATGTTCCTAAACAACCAATTTCAGATTTCTTAAAACATCACATAAAAAACAAATATTATTACTCAGATAGATACAAAATGTTTAATACAATTAAAGATAATGTTGTTAAACACATTAATGAAAATGTCGTATATCAGTATAGAAGATACTATGTTAGAGAAAACAAGAAAGGAGAGGTGCCAACATTAACAGCTAATATGGGTAGTGGAGGACATAATGTTCCACTTATCAAGGATGATACTGGAATCCGAAAGCTCTTACCTAGAGAATGTTTTAATCTTCAAGGCTTTCCAAGAGATTATAAAATCAAAGGTTTATCTGATAGCGCCTTATACCGTTTAGCTGGAAATGCTATTACAGTTCCAATCGCTAGATTAATCGCAGATAAATTAGTTAGTATAATTTGATACAATGTTTATGATTGAGTATTTCTTTTTTTAATCTAAGCTCCAAGCGCTTTTTAGCTTTATACAACTTAACACAACCATATCTAATCGGAATAAAATTACTTATAAATATAGATTGCCCATTTCTAGAAAATCCAATAGATTTCATATTATCTATTCTATTAATACGTAGTTTTAGCATAATCAGAAAAACGTTTGTATATGAATAAACAAAACATACGTAATATAGTTTATCTAAATTATAATCCTTTTGAATTGTCTTTAATTTATGCTTCAATGATATTTGATATAATTTAATAGCCTTTTATCGTTTCTTATTTTAAATAGTTTATCTAAGTTAGAACCAGATGTTTTAAAGTTTTGTATGATACTCTTTTCATTTGTAAAATTCCCATGTAATTTTAGAACCGCACAGTCTATTCCTCTGTTATTAACTATGATGTCCAAAGGAGAATTACCATTACCTATATATTCTCCATTTGTGCTCATTTTCAAACAAAATTCAGCATATTTAGGTTCTATCTCTAATCCAAGACGCATTACTTTGTAAAATTCTTTACGGCCACCTAAATAAGACTTAATTAAAGATTTTAGCATCTTGATTTTTACCTTTCCAATTGGAGAGATTATCTTTAATACAGATTTCCGTGATTTAAATTGTCTCCATGATGTTTGTATTATACTAGCACATTCATCTTTATCTTTCACTGATAAAGACTGAAATTTAGATATTAGCGTATCCATTATACTATTTTTATGAACATTCAATTATTTTAGACTTTCTCTCAATTAATTAAATCATTTTTTATAGCAGTTTATATAAACCAAACTCAACCAACAACATGGCACAGGCGGCAGTATTCCGTATTATGAACAATGATGGTAAGGCAGATAAGCTCATCTGCGCTCCTGACCTTCTAGACCAACGTTTGAGCGACGTTAAGTGCTTTGAGCAAGTGAAGAACCCCAATAAGGAGTATGTCCCAACCATTGCTGATATTGAAAAGACCCACATTCTGTATGTTGCCGCTCACTACCGAGCATTTGTTAGCATGGGTCTTGAATACACTAAGGTTCAGCCTCAGAGTGGTACCGTCTCTCTGGGTAATGATGTTAAGTTCTCGATTCCGCAGTATGGTGATTTCTTCCATGACATGATTTTACATCTTCAGCTGAGCACTTGCTACTCAGGCACTTTTACTGCTCCTACTCAGCCTAGCACTGATTATCCCGCAAATACCGTGCTTCCAACCTCGCAGACTACGGCGGCGAACTATTCTAGTTATTCACTTGTTGATGTTCTTGGAAATGTTGTTGGAAGTGGTGCTACTACTCCTGTTTCATGGGTTCGTTGGTGTGAGTATCCTGGTGAGCGTATTCTGTCTGATGTTAAGTTCGCAGTTAATGGCAACCCTCTTGACGAATACACTTATGAAGATGTAGCAATGCT
Source organism: uncultured archaeon (assembly GCA_902385045.1). GTDB lineage: Archaea > Micrarchaeota > Micrarchaeia > Norongarragalinales > CABMDW01 > CABMDW01. The sequence goes on from CABMDW010000092.1 coordinate 6,872, forward strand.
CCGTAAGTTTGCTCTCCTTCCTAACAAGGTGGATGGATACAAGCGACTGATGGGACAGGAAGTTCCTCTGGAAGCTTATTCGGGGCCGACCACTTCAACTGTTTCTACTTACACTAGCTATCCTGCCAACTTCACTGATTACTGTCGCTACAAGAAGCAGGTTGTTGATGGCCCTCAGACCCCACGTATTACTCAACCTGTTCTTGACCTCTGGATTAAGATTCGTTTCTGGTTCTGCGACAACATTGCCCTTTCAATTCCTTCAGTTAGCATCCCTTATGGCCAGCGTGATTTGACTGTCTCTCTGGCATCTCAGGGATACCTTGTTCAGCCTTTCCAGTCGGTGTATCTTGCTACTACTGTTAGCAATATCACTGTTGCTGGAGGTCCTCTTTACACCGTCAATTCAATTAGCCGCACTTACACTCCTTTACCTTCAACTTATGCTGGTACTCTTAGCAACATTAGCGTTCAGAAGTGCGAGCTTTACGTGAATAACATCTTTGTTAGCCCGAATGTTCATGACATCTACATCAAGCGCATTGACTTCACTCTCATTCGTGTCTATCTTCGTCAGAGCGCTTCTGTTACTGCCTCAAGCAACCAGCTCCTTAACAACCTCAAGTATCCTCTTGAGTATCTGTGGTTCGGGTTCCAGCCAACTGAGAACCAATCAACTGCTAACCCCAACATGTGGCGTGAGTGGCATCACATGAACAAGGTTATGTATGGCTCTCTTGACCAGCTGAGCCGTAGTTATGTCATTCAAGCAGTTGATGCTGGTGCCGCCGCTCTTGCTCAGGCCGCTCCTCAGGCATCAGTTGGCCAGTATATTAAGGACAAGTATGTTTATGAGTATCCCACTG
>CABMDW010000093.1 GCA_902385045.1 uncultured archaeon
GTTACGTTGACATGTAAGTGGATTAGTGATTAAAAATGTCAAACTAGATGATACAAAAATAAAAGAATTGATCTCTCTTCAGGTGATGTTGCACGGCACTTTCGGAAGAGATAGGAAAGTCTTTTCAATGGGTTTTTATGATTATGATAAAATTGAAGGAGACATTTATTACACTGCCATTCCTGCTGAAGAATGTGTTTTTACTCCTTTAGGAAGTACAAGTGAAATGAATTCTAAAAGAATTCTGGAAGAACACGAAACAGGAAAGCATTATGCTCATTTAGTTACTGACCAAGAAACTCCTGTAGTTTTGAAAGACTCTAATAGAATATTGTCGTTAGTCCCAATAATTAATTCTAGGGAATTAGGTGAAATTAATTCTAATACTAAAAATCTTTTCATGGATATGACTGGAACAGATGAAAAATTAATGAACTGTGTTTTACTTTCAATTGCACGAGATTTTGATGAAGAAGGAAGCACTAGTGAGTCCGTTGATATTCATTATCCTGACGATGTCTTAGTTTCACCAAAAGCTTTTCCAATAAAAATTGCTTTAGATCAAGAGAAAATTAATGCGATTTTAGGTTTTGAATTAGAAAGCAAAGAAACAATTTCTTGCTTAAAAAGAACGGGATATTATTTTGAAGGAGAATATGTTTTCCCTCTAGAATATCGGTGTGACGTTATTTCAATAGAAGATGTGGCCGAAGACATTGCAAGAGCTTATGGTTATAACAGAATTCCAATAACTTTACCCGAATTTTATACTGATGGTGGCCTCAATAAGAAAAGTATTTTGTCTAATGCTCTAATACAAAAATTAACCGGACACGGTTTTCAACAAGTAGTTAACATGATTTTAACATCAGAAGATTCTCAAGAAAAAATAAAAGTAGTAGAATCAAGAGCCTTAGGATTGAATTCCTGTAGAAGTGAATTATCTTATGGTTTGTTATCAAATTTAAGTAATAATACTGCTGAAGTTTATCCTCAAAAATTATTTGAAATAGGAGAAGTTTTAATCGAGAATGAAGAAAAAGAAACTAAAATTCAAAACGTGTTAAAGTGCGGAGCAGTGTTTGCCGGAGGAGAAACCAGTTATTCACAATTGAAGGGAGTATTAGAAGAAATCTTAAAGAGTTTTGGAGATACTGAAGTTTCATTTAAAAAATCAAATCACGAATTATTAATTAAAGGAAGGCAAGCAATTTTTGAATCAAATCATTTTAACGGTTTTATAGGAGAAATTTCCCTAGAAAAATTAAGGAAATTTAATTTAGAAGTACCTGTAACTTTGTTTGAATTTACTATTCCTTATTCGATAGAATAAACTAGTCTTTGCAATTCTATGATCCTGTAATCATTCATAAGGCGTAATGCTTCATTAATATTTTCTTGTGAATTAGCGTATATTTCATATAATTCAGTGCCAGGCGTTATTCTTTGATTAGTCGCAACTTTAATTATTAAGCCTGCCTGTTTGTCTCCGGGAGCTCCTAGTGCTCTAGCAATTCTTGCAATATTCTTATTATCAAGGTGAGACACGATTCCGTGTTCAGTTGATTTTATGATCCGTTTTATTTTTGCATGTTTAATACTAGCGCTTGTAATTATTTTTCCTCCTTGGGCAATAATTATGTCTTGAAACTTTTTCAAAGCTTTCCCAGAAGTAATTGTTTGAACGATAATTTGTTTAGCTTTTTCTAAAGAAATTTTTTCTACGTTTGAATACAGTATTGCAGTCATTTCAACAGCTTTTTCATATAATTTATCTTTGCGCTTTCCTTCTAGAATTTCTAAAACTGCTTTAGCTTCAAAGCTTGGTCCAATTTCATTTAAAACCGGTTTTGAACCATCGGTCAAAGTTACTATCGTGTTAATTCCCAAACCTTTTCCTAGCTCTCTAAATGATTTTGAAATTATTTCAGCATTTTTTAAGTCCAGAATTTTAGCTCCTCTTCCAAAAGGAACATCAATCAGAACATGTTTTGCTCCTTCTGCTTTTTTCTTTGCCATAATACTTGACAAAACCAACGGTTGAGGATCTAATTGCAATGGATTTCTTATTTTTATGAGTTTATCATCTGCTATTGCAAGGTTTACTGCACCCCCCCATGCAACACATCCTTTAGTTTTTTTGATGACCTCCATTATTTGTTTTTTGTTTAAGGTGACGTTGCACAATACTTCCATAGCATCTATTGTTCCAGATGCACTGCTAATTGCTCTAGTGGCAGTTTTTGGTACGGTATATCCTAGTGTAGCCAATATTGGAGTTGCTAGCATTGTAATTCTATCCCCGGAAACTCCTCCTACACTATGAATGCTTACTGTTTTTTCGGAATTCCATTCCATATGTTCTCCGGAATTGTAAATTTCTTCAGTTAAATATAATGTTTCCTCCGGACTCATACCATTTATTTCTATTGACGTAATGAATGCACTTAACTCTGCATTAGATAATTTTTCTTCCAATACGTTTGCAATAATTTCAGTAATTTCCATACGATTCAAACTTTCATTTCTAATTTTTTTCTTTATGTAATCTATTCCTGCTGGTTTTATTGCTGGTCTAATATCAACCATTTGACCTGTTTTAACATTGAGTTTCTGGGCACTTTCGTGATATAAGATTATGGTATTCTTACTGATTCTTCTTGATTCATCGATAATGCAGGTAATTTCATTTCCATTGTACTTTACGATTACTCTTTCTCCAGTTTCAAGACACATTTCGTGACTTAATTCTTGGTTTAAAACTATCTCTTGTTGCCCTTGTTCTACATCCATTACTTTGACTTTCAATTTCATTCTACTTCACTATGTTTACTCATGTCATATGGTTTTACTAATCCTTCATCAGTAATAAATGCATTGAAAGAACTGTTTTCAACCAATTCTAGTTTTGAATAAAGATTAGTATAATTTTCATGCTTTTGTTCGTGAACTAAAGCAATTTCTGGCTCCCAAGAATATTGCACGTGTTTGTATAGTGGTGTGATGCCATAAACTAGCAATTTATTTTGTTTAGCACACATTGCAAGCAAGTTAGTTCCTTGATATCCAATCACGTCCCCATTTCTTAAAATTGTTTCAGGACTCGTAATAACAATCCCTTTTTCCATGCGATATTTTGCAATGCTAGGTATTACAGATGGTTTTACTAAAGTCGTATCAATTTCGTTTTTTCCTAGTTCACTTGCTGTTTTTTCTCCGAATCCATAATCATCTTCATATACGTATACTTTTAAGTCGCTGCCAAGTTTTTGAGCTAACTTCAAACTTCGTAATACTGTAGATGAAAAACCATTTATCAAAAAGTTTTTATGATTTAATAATAATGCAGAAGAATTCAATGCTATTCGATCTTTCAAATTATTAGAATATTTTTCCAAATCATCTAAATATTCTAAACTAATTCCTTTTAGTTCTTTTAACGGTTCATCTTTTTTTAAGTAAACTAAATATACAAAGCTTCTCAGACTATTTTTCAAACTCTTATCTTCACTAGAACTACTTAGATATCTGCTCGCTTTCTTTAATTCTTCAATAAAACTAATTTTTTCTCCTTTAAACGAATTAATTTCTTCTTTTAATGCCTCAATGCTTGCATTAAGGATTGCTTTATCGCCCTTGTGGTTTCCCATTAAAATATTACAGTAAGTATTTTTCGTTTCCTGAAGCATAAAAATCGTTTAAAAAGGCAAAAAGCCCTATAAAGACATTCTCCCTAATAATAAAAAACGAAGTATACGTTTAAAAAAATGAATGATGGTTGCAAAGTTCAATAAAAAGTGATTTTCAATGGTAGATTATCAAGATGAATTAAAAAATAAGTTTGCAGATAAAAACAGTGTTATAATAGATCAGAACATGAGTGCAGAAGACAAGTCATTATTAGAGTACATAAAAGAATTAGCTCCAAAAATCATGGTAATTGGTGCTGGAGGTTCAGGAAGCAATACTATGACTCGCTTAACTGAATTAGGAATTGCAGGTGCTACTGTTGTAGCCGCTAATACAGATGCGCAACATTTATTATTAACTAAAGCTAACCGAAAAATTTTACTAGGAAAAAAAAGAACCAGAGGACTAGGTGCAGGAAGTAATCCAATAGTGGGAGAACAGGCTGCAGAAGAAAGTTTTGAAGATATTAAAAATGCAGTCAGCGGAATGGATTTAGTATTTATTACCTGCGGTATGGGTGGAGGAACTGGAACTGGAAGCGCTCACGTAATAGCAAAAGCAGCAAAAGCACAAGGAGCAATAGTGGTTGCAGTAACAACCTTGCCTTTCAGTTCAGAAGGACCAAAAAGAGCAAATAATGCTGCAGAAGGATTAACCAAACTTAAGAAGGAAGCAGATACTACGATTGCAATAAGAAATGATAAATTATTAGAATACGTGGGAGATTTGCCATTGAATCAGGCATTTAAAGCCTGTGATATGGTGTTAGCAAATAGCGTAAAAGGAATAATAGAATTAATTACAAAACCGGGGCTAGTTAACTTGGATTTCGCAGACATTAGAACAGTCCTAGAAAAATCAGGAAGTGCAGTAATCGGAGTCGGAGAAGTAGACGACAACCAACAAAAAGACAGACTAGAATTAGCAGCAGAAAAAGCACTAAACTCGCCATTATTAGATGTTGACTTGAGTAAAGCAAACAAAGCACTAGTAAACATTACCGGAGGATCCGGAATGACTTTAGGAGAAGCAGAAAGAGCAGTCACTAAAATTTCACAAAGAATCTCTAAAGATGCTCACATTATTTGGGGAGCAACTATTGACGAAGCTTTAGGAAACAAGACGGTAAGAGTATTGGCAGTCTTAGCTGGAGTAGGAGAAAAAGATGCAGGAACCAAAGTTGTTGATGATGAAGCTTTGGATGAAATAGGAGAAGTTTAATTTTAGACTAACATGTTATTGTTTTTTTCAAACCCAATTAAATAATTATTTTCATAAAGCATCTGATAAATTCCAATTACACCGTATTCTTTCGAGTAATCTCTTAATTTTTGTTCGTTATTTAATAAGTTACTTAGAAATGCAAAATTATTTGTGATAGTTTTTGGAAATAATTTTTTCACACTTAATCTTTCGTAAGAATTTTGTTCTTGTTCTAACCAATTTTTAACTTCTTTCAAAGAAAAAACGGTTGATATTTTCTTTTGAGCTTGTTTTTTAGAAGCATACATTAATGCGTCTTCAAAATTCAAGTTTTTCTTCAAATATTTTACATTAGCTTGAATTAATTTTAGAACATTTGCATTCGGGTTTATTGGCTTTATTTTTTGAGCTGCATTCAATAAAGTTAAGGCATATTTGTTTGCTAATGGAGCGTATTTTAATTCATTTTTATCTGGCTGAATTGCACCTTCTTCTTTAAAGTTTAAGCCGTGGTTTTTTTCATATTCTTTTATTATGTCATCGTAATTTACATCGATACAATTCTTTTTGAAAATACAATTGTATGCTTGCGCAAAATTGATTACTTTAATTATTTTGAAATTTTTATTTTCATATTTGGCATTATAATCTGTTTCGTCTAATGCAGCATTCAGTGCAGGAATCAATGCAAGCGTTATTCCATTTTTTTTAGCTGCTTCTAGTTTTTTATCTACTTCTCCTACGATAAGAACATTTCCCTTTTCATTTATCGCACCGGTTATTCCAAATTTTTTGTAAGAATATGCGAAAGGAGTAGCGTTTACTAAGCTGTAAATTGCAAGTGCATTCATCAACCCGCTGCTTGGTCCAATATTCTTGTCATTGTCCGAAACATATTCTAATTGAATATTAGCTATTTTTATTTTAGTTTGTAAAAATTTTATTGCGTTTGAAACAGAATTTATAAAATCATCATCTGCTAAGTTTTTGTCATGCTCTGGTTGATTTTGATAAATTATTTCTGATTCATCTTGTGGAATGCTGTAAATCCACACTTCAATTCCGTTTTCTTGCGGTTGGCTAATGAATGTTCTTGAATCAACACTGCCTTCTTCTTCACCGCCAGCCAAAACACGAAAGTTTACCTGTGCAGCATTAATTAGTAATATTGAAAAAAGCATTAAAAAAAGAATTTTAGACAGAACTTTCATATTATAAAGTTGTTCTCCAATGTTTTTTAGTTTACACTTTTTAAGTGAAATCCTATTCCAAACACTTATTAAGGGTTTAAAGCAGAATTATTATTGTAAATTAACTTTTGTTTAGGTTAAAGACTATGCGTTTATTTGACTGGGATAATTATAAAAGAGTTTTAAGCATTACTCACAAGCCATCACAAGTAGAATTCAAACAAATGGCGTTGAGTGTTTTAATAGGATTATCCATAATTGGAGGAATAGGATTTGTCATAAGCATGGCAGTAAGATATATGACTGGAACCGGATTATAAGAGGATTGAAAATAATTATGTTATTTGCATATAGAGTAACCGCAGGACAAGAATCAATAGTAGCAGATATGTTACATGAAAAAGTAAAGAAAGTTCAAGCTAATTTACAAGCAATAATCGTTTCCCCAAGGCTAAGAGGATATTTGATTGTAGAAGCTCCAAATGAAATAGCATTACATCAAGCAATCTCAAACATTCCACACGTAAAAGGAGCATTAACCAAAAGCATGAAAATAGAAGATATTGCAGATTTGCTAGAAACAAAGATTCAAGAAATAGCCCTGAATAAAGGAGACTTGATAGAAATCACTTCGGGACCATTCAAAGGCGAAAGAGCCAAAGTAGTCCGAATCGACAAAGA
>CABMDW010000094.1 GCA_902385045.1 uncultured archaeon
ATATGATTTATAAGGGTGATAACCAAGAGGATAGTGCTATCATCAACAAGTCAGCGGCTGAACGTGGTCTTTTCACTGGGTCATTCTACAAATATGATGAATATAAGTTAGAGAAAAATCAAAGTTTTGGTAATCCAAATGCTAACACCACTAAGATTGATAGAAACAAAAATGCTTCGTTTGAAAAACTAGTTGATGGATTACCTCGTGTCGGAACTATCATTAACAAAGGAGATGCTATCATTGGAGTTATTGAAACTCTAACTGGAGACCCTAAGTATAAAACGATTGATAGAAGCAGAATTTCAACTTATGATGAACCTGCTGTAGTTGATGCTATATTCAAATCAGATAAGCAAAGTGAGGAGCAGATTAGAGTTGTGAAACTGAGGTTTGAGAGACCGTTGATTATTGGAGACAAGCTAAGTAGCACTAATGGAAACAAATCAATTTGTGCTGAAGCTCTATCTCAAAGTGAAATGCCTTTTACAGAAGATGGTTTAACTCCTGATTTGATTGCTAACCCTCATTCTATCCCTTCAAGAATGACAATTGGTCAGATTATAGAAACGGCTTTAGCTAAGGTGCTTTCTCGTCATGGAAAGATTGATGATGGAACTGCTTTTAGAAACGTGAATTGTTATGAGATTGTAGAGAAACTGAAAGAGAATGGATTTAAATATACTGGAAATGAATGTTTGAGAAATGGAGATAACGGGAACTTTATGGATGTATCTATTTTCATCGGGCCCACATATGAACAACGATTACAGAAGTTTGTGCTTGAAAGTAAGAGTGTTGTAGCTGATAAAACGAAACTAAATCCTGTAACTCAACAACCACTAGGAGGTAGGTCAATTAATGGCGGGAGAAAACTAGGTGAGATGGAAGTTTGGACGTTTGAAAGTCATGGAAACATCTCTATGATTTATGAGAAGCATCACATTGATAGTGATGGTAAAATTATGTATGTATGTAGAAACTGTGGAAACGTTGGAGAGTATAACGAAGAGAAGAACATTTATACATGTAGAAATTGTGTAGAGAACGCACATCTAGTATCTATTGAAACAACTAAAGCTGCTCATAACTTACATCAGGTTATCAACGCTTTAGGTATTGATATGAGAATGTATCCAGAACAGCTAATGTTCCCGTCAAACTAGACAAAAAATATTTAGATTAATTCTATTGTTCTATGTATCATTTGTATTAGATTATTTTTATGACTAACTATATCTGGTATAGTAGATTGATTTATCTCAACTTCTAAACTCTGTATCTTTTTTATCATAGACGTCTTATTTCGTTTATCTAGATAAGTTAAAAAGTGTGAATTAGAATTTCTATGTTCTTTAAACTGGTTAGAACTAAATATCACTTCATCTGGTAATTTAACTATTGTTTCTAGAAATGTATATGCTTCTGGGTGATAATGCTCTAAATCATCAGCAAAGTCATTAAAACATTTTGGACGATGTTCGGTGTCATTTAAATATCTGTGTTTGATATTTGCTATTTTATACCACAATTCTCCAACAACATCTGATATCTTATCTTCTAGTTCATGTTTAATTCTATCATCAATTAACTGTTTGATGTCTGTCTTTAACCCGATATTTTCTGACTTGAGATTGCTTATGTCTGTCTTTAACCCGATATTTTCTGATTTGAGTTCAGATACTTCTAGTTCTAACTGAGATATGCGACTTTTTAAAATGTTATTCTCTTTTTTCAACTCTTCATTCTCTCTTCTCAATTCATCATTATCTTTCTTTAATCCTGTTATTTCATTAGTCTTTTCATCCAAAAGCCAATTTAGCTGTCTATCTTTAACCTCAATTTGATTACGTATCCATATTTCATTTTTATCTATCTTTTCTTGTAAGATTTTGTTCTCTCTTCTTAATTTCTCATTTTCTTCCTTAAATTTATTAATCTCATCTGTTACATTTTTTAAAATGATTTCAACCTGTTGAGGGGCTGTTTTAATCAAATCCATATCTACTATATAAAGTGAGGTTTATTGTTCAAATTTAAAACACTAAATTATCATTGTTTTTATGTAAATCAAGCAGAAAAAAATTGAATATTATAAAACTATAGATATCTTTGAAAGCGCGTTTGTCAAACACAGTGTCTAGCACAATGGCAGGCATTCTGACTAGCGAGTTTCCTCTGCCTCACACTGGAGCCATCTACGAGTGTGTATGCCGACATGCGCAGTTGCTTGGCGTGTCTTATGACAAGCAACGGTTCATTGACGCGGGCAATTGGCATGCTCAATATGACGATGCGCTCAACTCGGTATATGGCTGTGGCACTTTCAGCGTGGCTTATGACAATGCTGAGTTGGAAGCACGCACGGAGCTATGTGGCGCATTGGTCGTTAATACCGATGGAGCATTGGACAACTTCATCTATGATATGTCCAAGTGCGTCGGCGGTGTTGAAGAGTTGGAGAAGTTTTGGCTGAGCGAGTTGCGTGATGCCTTTGCGCAGAGGTTGGATAAGCTCATGCCGGCAAAACGTTCCAACGACACCAAACCTCAGCCGACAGTGGCACCAAGCGTGAGCCCTTGGGCATCTGTAGCAATCTCGCAGTAAGCGTTCTTGCTTACTTGTAAATAGAAAAATACTGGCTACCCGCTAGTATTTTTTATGTTAAACTAGTATAAAAAATTGAAGACTATAAAACGACAGATATCTTTGAAACACATTGTTGAGCACAATGTCAGCAACTGAGACAGTTCATGATTGTATTGCTCGTTTTGGACAACTTGTTGGGGTTCCCTATGGTAATAAAATCTTTGGTGAAGATGCTAGCGCAGAATTGGAAGCACGACAAAAGATATGCGCAGAATTGGTAGCTACTGATGATTGGGCACAATCCTTTGTTTTCCAGATGTCCATTTGTGAAGGAGGAGTTGAAATGCTTGAACGCTTCTGGTTGTCAGAATTGAGTTTGGCCTTTGGTGCTATGCTA
>CABMDW010000095.1 GCA_902385045.1 uncultured archaeon
CCTAAAAATACTATTGCAGTGAAAATTAATGGAACCAAACTCCAAAAAGCATTTGTAAGATCACTATTAACTAAATAGTAAATTGCTTGAGGAAGCAATCCTGTTGGAATTCCTGAACCTTGAGTAGTCCAAGCCAAACCTCCAACGAAAATTGCTTGTGCTACTCCAGCGGCAATAAAGAGTGATACTCCTGAACCAAAACCATATCTTTGAACGATTTCATCAAGAAAAATCAATACAATGGAACCTAAAGCTAACTGAATTATAACCCAAAGAGCCATTCCAGGCAGACTTGGAATATAATTGGAAGAAACATAAACTATTGCCTGAACTATAGCTAAAATTATTGCAAGAAGTTTTTGAAGTCCTTGAAAGAATTTCTTATCTTCATTATCTTGCATGTTTAATTTGAATAAACCTGAACCCATTGCTAATTGAAGAAATATGGATGCCAAAACAATTGGACCAATTCCAATCGTAATTAAAGTTCCAATTTTAGCTCCTAATAATATTTCAAGTCTTTGGAAACTTAGAGTTACAATACTACTGTTAACTCCAACAGGATAAATGTGACCCATTACGTAAAAAAGAATTAATGCAGTCAAAGTCCAAAGAATTTTCTCTTTAGTACCTACCGGTGCAGAAGGCTTTTTTACTTCAGGCAGTTTTTGAACAAATTCTCTTAAAAAACCCATTATAAATCATCAATTAAACAAACATTTACTCTTCAAAGGTTTTATCTCTTTCTTTTTTCTGAGAAATGGTTTTTTCCTTTTCACGCAATATAATTTTCTTCAATTCACGTAAAACACACTTCATGCTATCATTAATTTCCCATTGGGATTCTGCGTCGTGTAAATTAGATACATGATATTGTTTTCCATTATAAAGTCCGGTTAAAGTCAATTCAAACCTTTGCTTTCCTTTAGCATCATGAGTTTTAAAGTTAAACTGTAAAGACTCTAAATGTTTTTTTAAAGTATTATCAAAAAAAGCTTCAGCTTCTTTAATTATAGAATCTTTTGAAAAAACTTCATGGTCTAAACCAATTATAGTAACGTTCAAGAAAAACCACCAACTAACTTAAATGATATTTGATAGAGTATTAAGAGAAAATAAGTATTTAAAACCAGGCTTTAGCAAGTGTTAATTGACTTGCTAGAATGCTTTTTTTAAGTGTTTCTTGAGATCTTACAAATCTTGCTTTCATAAAAGTTTTTAAGTCATTAAGAGAGTTGAAAGTAAGAGGTTGTTTTTCTAAAGCATTTCTAACGTTTTCCCGAACTTCCCATACGCCTACTGGAACAGTGTATGCTGGACCGATTTCTCGAACCATTATAACTCTAGCCTGTTTCTTGATTTTATCCAAATATTCGCAAACTGGAAGTCTTGCAGCATAATAACCGCCTCCCTGCTTGGAAGCATATTTCTTTCTTCCCTTATAATATTCGTATTCTTGAGAACTTGTTCCGCTTGATTCTAAAGTTTCAAATTGCTCATAAGAAAATGGACCGGGCAAAATAATTATTCCGAAATGATTATCCAAGTATTCGTTTTCAAAAAATTTAATGGAATCAATTTGATCATAATGTCGAATATTGTCAAGCAATTGTTTTGCAATCAAGTCATCTGAAGCAGTAATGCTCCACTTAGTTGGAACTAACTTTTTTTCCTTTCCCAGTAATCCTGCAGATAACAAGTTTTGAAAATAATAATTATCAAATCCGTTTTCAATAAATTCTGGCAACGCTTCTGAAACTTTAATTTTGTCGTCAATAATGTTTTCAACTTTTTTTGGAACAGTATAATTAGAAAGAACTTTAACTTTTTCAAATAAACCTGAAAATCCACTTGGCTCAATAATATCTTGCTTTTGCTTTTCAACGCTAATCTGTTTTGAAGTTGTTGCTTCTAAGTATAATGGTTTTGTTGAAGCACTAGACAATTGTAACTCGTAATCATTAACATTCATTTTTTCTTTTGCTCGTAAACTCATGCTTCTTTCAAAAATAAATTCTTCAAGACTTTTTCCATACCATCCTCTAGGATTTCCAATTAAGTTTTCTGAAGTCATCATATAACCTGCTAGAGGATTCGGGTAAGCATATTCTCCTACGAAAAAATTAGGAAAAGAATACAAATCAACTTCTTTTTGATTATTAATTAGCTTGATAAATTCTTTTCTTTCTTCAATTTTTTCAGGCTTTAAGTTCTTGTAAATACCATAGGAAGGAAAATGTCTTGCAGGATCTTTGCTTAATTCCTTAGCGATTGGACAGTTCATCAAAAGAAGATTAAAATCAAACTATAAAAAGAAAAGTCAGACACGCATTTCTCGAGAAATTTAAGTGACTGGATTAGTTATTTTTACGTCATCAAACAGAATGCTTGGAGTATAGACGAATCCTTCTGCTTCCCATGAGTGAATTCTTTCAAAATCATTAGAATATCCAATAACTTTTTGAAACATTTCAGGAATTATTCCATTAATTCTGGCATTCTTTACAGGATGTAAAATAGAACCATTCTCAACATAGTAGCAAGCATCTCTGCAGATGCAGGAGAATTCTCCTGTAAAATAATTTTGGAATCGCATATACCAAACGTTTGTAACAATTAATCCTCTTTTGATTTCTTTTACTAAATCGTTGAAATCTCGAGTTTGTTTTGCTTCTAGAATCAAATTGAAAGTGTGTGGCGAAACTAGTCCTGCGTTTCCAGTATTTTCTACTCCGTACTTTTTAGAAAAATGATGATTGTAGAGATAAGTTTTGAATTCTCCTTTTTCAATTAAAGCCTTTTTTCTTGTTTGAACACCTTCATCATCAAAAGAATGAGTGTCAAATCCTTCTTCAAATAAGGGATCATCATATAAAGTAAAATTCTTGTCTCCTTGAAAGTCTTTTTTCAAGAAACTGAGTTTATTCTCTACTGAATGAATTGAAGCACTTCCTCCAATACTTTCCAAAAATATGGCTAGTGGCAGTGGATTTATAAGTACTTGAAATTTTCCTTCAGGAGAGTTTA
>CABMDW010000096.1 GCA_902385045.1 uncultured archaeon
ACATTCGTTCTAAACTGATTTGACCTAACTCTATTCAAAATTATAGACATTTTTGCTACATTTCTAAACTTATCTCTTAAACTTCTACTATCTACTCTACTTTCATACTTAGCTTTAATCTTTTCATCTATAGCTGGTGCTAGAAGCTTTATATGCTCCATTTCATTTAAAATATATTGTAAATGCTCTTGCGGAGGTCTTCTCTCTCTAACTGGAATTGACATTATATACTTAATTTCTCTAAGGATTGAGTTATAACTTGCTTGAGCTATAACATTATCTTTCTGACTTTCACTAAATTTGAAAACTGATGATATAATTGACACTATAGTTATACAGAAACCTAAAATAACTTCAGCAATTCTAAAAGGTCTAGAGTTGTTATAATCCTCACAAGCAATTAAATCAACAATTCCCCCAGTTCCAGTTAGAGCACCAAACAAACTCAGAATTACATTGATTATAGTTCCTTTGATACTTCCTTGTTGTGCCATCTTCTCATGTATGAATGAGTATTCTTTTGCTATGTCTGCTATGTTTTTAAATGTCATCTCATTCTCTCTATTCCATATATTTTGAGCTCCATTATCAATCAATGTGTTTGGAATTGTAATTGCTGGGAAGTCTAATGCTGGTGGAGCTGATGGTATTTGTGGATAAATTGGAGGTTCTGAATAACCATTATTCATTCATAACAATATTTAGTATATAAGGTAAAGAAAAATTGAAGATTAGATTAGATTAAATATAAAAGATATAATTTATGCTGGGCGCATCAGAGGTTAGTTTGATTGCTTTTAATGTGTTGTCAGATGATAACATAGAAACAACAGCAACAACTGAAATTAAGACAGCTGATGCGTTTAGTAAAGCAGGCCCCGTATCCAAAGGTATATATGACCTGAGATTAGGAACCTGTGGCGATAAATACTATTGTATGACATGTGGATTACCAAATGGTCAATGTTTAGGTCATCATGGATATGTTAATCTAAACACTCCATTACCTCATCCATTATACATTAATTATATCAAAAAGTGGCTAAACATAATTTGTCTTGAATGTGGAGCATTTGTTATTGGTCAAGAGAAAATGGATAAGATAAGTAATTATCCAACTGGTAAAAGATTTTCTGAGATGTATAAGTTAAAGGCTAACGAACGACGTTGCCCTAAATGTAATGCTATGAATTATAAGATAAACATCAATGTTAAGGAAGATAATTTCACATTCATTCAAGAACGTGGAAACAAAAAATACATTATTTACTCTTATAACATTAGACGCTCGTTAGAACGTGTATCTCGCGAACAACTATCGTTCTTTGGTATGACATTAGCAAATCATCCTAAAAACTTATACATTAACAAGATGTATTTCTTACCTGTTTCTATCAGACCAAACATCAAGAAGAACCCAGGTTTTGACACACTATATCACGTTATAAACAACATTCTTCAGAAGATTATAAAGAAGAATGGAGAATTACCAAGTAAGCTACCTGATGATTTAGAAAGCATCTATAAGGATAAAATCTATATCATTGAGCAACTTTACTATGACTTAATCAAAGGGTCATCATCAACCCAGCAAAGTAAGTTATCTAAACGGTCAATTATAGTAAATAACAAGAAAATTCAATCACTGGCTAAATGGCTTCCATCTAAGCAAGGTATCTCAAGAGATACTATCTTAGGAAAGAGGTCATTATATTGTGGTAGAACTGTTATTTCAGGTAATATGAAGATTAAAATTCAACAAGCTGGTATCCCTCTAACATTTGCTAGAGTTTTACAGAAAGCTTACACAGTTCAGAAATATAACATTGATTATTTACTTCCATTCTTTCTAAATGGAAGGTCGAGATACCCAGGTTCATCATTTGTTGTAAAACCAGATGGAAGTAAGTTCAATGTTGATACTTATAAACGAAACAATTTATCACTTGAGATTGGAGACACTCTCTTATGTGATATCGTTGATGGAGACAGAGTTTTCATTAACCGACAACCATCACTTGAACGAACAGCATTTGTAGCTCATGAAGCTAAAATTATCAAAGACACAGAAACACTTCAAATCAATGTTTTACATTGTCCTTTGTTTAATGCTGATTTTGATGGTGATAAAATGAACATTGTTGTGCCAAGGTTTCCAATGTCTCAAGCTGAGAGTTTAGTTCTATCTAGACCTCATAACTTTGTTATCTCAACTAAAAATTCAGCTCCTGTCTTTGGAGAAATTCAAGATTCAGTTATCTCATCTTATGAATTAACTAGGTCTAAAGTTAAAATTGATAAGTTTCATGCGATGAACATTTATTACTCAACTCAATTACCAATCATCCCATTTGATAAAGAGACATATACTGGGAGAGAACTAGTCTCTATGTTATTTAGAGATTGTCCATTTAATCTGGTAGCTAAGGTAGCATCATATAATGACATTTATAGTCGTTTCATGAAGTTTGATGATGAAGAGAAGAAAGTTGTTATTGAAAAAGGAGTTCTCAAATCAGGCGTGCTTGATGATGAAACTATTGGTAAAGGTTCAATGAAAAGTATCTTTCATGCTATCATGCGACAACATGGAGCTGAAAAGACTATGAATATTGCCTTTGCTCTTCAACAAATGGCTTTACAATTTATGCTATACCACGGATTTACAGTTGGGTTTTATGACCTAATTGTATCTCAAAACACTCTAACTGAAATTGATAAGATTATCTCAGAGACATTGAAAAATGCTGATGTTCTTAACACTCAGTTAGAGTATAAACAAATCATTCCGCCAATTAGTAGCTCAGTTAAAGAGTTCTTTGAGGAGAAAATGATTAATGCGTTAAAGCGTGAAGGTGATGATGTTAATTTACTTTCACAGATTTTTAAGTCATTAGATACTGACCACAATGGTCTTTTAAAGATGATTCAAACAAAGTCTAAAGGAAACATTGCTAATTTGATTAACATTATGGGAACGATTGGTCAGAAGTTAATTGGCGATAAGAGAATTGAAGAGAAGTTTGATTTTGGTCGGACTTCAGCATTCTTTCCTAGATTTTCATCTGACCCTAGAGCTTATGGTTATGTGCCCGATTCATATATGCGAGGTTTATCTGCTACATCATTCTTGTTTGATGCTATGTTTGCTCGTTCTGATTTGATTGGAAAGGGGTTGCTTACATCTGTTACTGGAAAGGCAATGAGAGATGGAATTATTTGTACTCAGTCGTGTATAGTTGATAACATGTTTCATGTTATGATGAATGATAAGATTACACAGATGATTTATGGAGAAGATGGATTAGATTCTAGACAAATTGATAGAGTTGATTTGAGGTCAATTATGATGGATGATGCCAAGTTTAATGAAAGTTTCCGAATTGAAGGTAATCAAAGTGAAATTCATGAGAAGTTCATTAAACGAATGCTTGATGACAGAGATAAATTTAGAGAGATGATTTGTGTTTTAGAGAGATATCACGACCAATTCATTGATAATGATAACTTAGGAAAGACGTTAGTTCCAATTAACATTGAAAAGTTAGTTGAACAACATTATCATGAAGTAGTTGATAAAAAGAAGAAATATCAAAAGTTTGATGGTGTTGATGCTAGAATTCAAATGGTTTATGAGTTCTGTGAGAAGCTACATTATGTATTCACAAACGAAAA
>CABMDW010000097.1 GCA_902385045.1 uncultured archaeon
AAATAATTTTAATTAAGATTTCATTAATAAATTAAAGCAGATCCATTAAAATTAGTTTGCATGAATAATTAAATTAAAAAAAAAATTTAATCGACTAGTTTATAAAAAAGTTTGAGTTAAGAGTAATATGAGAAAAGGAATAGTAATTTTCAACTTGAAAACCTATGTTCAAGTTAATTTCAATGAAAGTTTAAAAATTCTTAAGGAAATAGAATCCTTAAACGATGAAAGAATTTACTTAAGTCCTCCAATTAATTCCCTAGATTATTTAAATATTAGAAAGAAAAAATGTCAAATAATATCTCAAAATGTTGACTCTATAGAAACAGGCGCTTTTACTGGAAGTACTAATTTAGAACTTTTAATGAAAAACAAGGTTGACGGGACACTAATAAATCACAGTGAGAGGAGAGCTGAAAAACAATTCGTAAGAAAAGTTTGTGATTACACTAAAAATACTAGTTTTAAAACAATAATTTGTTGTGAAAACTTGCGAGAAGCTTTAGAATTTCAAAAATATAATCCAAGCTATATTGCTTACGAGCCAAGAGAATTAATTGGATCAGGAATCAGCGTTTCGAATGCTAAACCAGAAATCGTGAAAACATTTTGTAGTAAAATAAAAAACCCATTAATAGGAGCAGGAATCACTTCAATTCAAGATGTTGAAAAAGGAATAGAATTAGGCGCTAATGGATTTTTGATTGCAAGTGCCTTCGTAAAAACTAAAAACAAGAAAAAATATGCCAAGCAAGTACTTGAAATTCTTGATACAATTTGAGTGGAGCCAATGCTAGTAAATACCAAGAAAATGTTGTTAAAAGCTCAAGAAGAAGGTTATGCTGTAGGGCACTTTAATTCTTCAAACTTAGAAACTACTAAAGCAATAATTGAAGCCGCAGTAGAATTGAATAGTCCAGTAATAGTTGCAACTTCAAAGTCAGCAATTGAATACTATGGCTTAAAAGAAATTTACACCACTACAAGAGAATTAGTCGGAAAACTTAGTATTCCAGTAGCCTTGCATTTGGATCACGGGCCAGACTATAATCTAGCTAAAAAATGCTTGAATATAGGCTATACTTCAGTAATGATCGACACTTCTAAAGAAACTTTCAAAAAAAACGTGCAAATAACAAAGAAAGTAGTAAAATATGCTAGAGAATTAAACGCAAGTGTAGAGGCTGAAATTGGAAGACTTAAGGGAATTGAAGATCAAATAAGTTCAAAAGAACACGTTTTAACTCAACCTAATGAAGCCTTAGAATTTGTTAAAGCAACTGATTGTGATTCTCTTGCAATAGCAATTGGAACTAGCCATGGAGCTTATAAATTCAAAGGAAAAACCAAACTAGATTTTGAAAGATTGAAAAACATAAGAGAATTAGTAAAAATACCATTAGTATTACATGGAGCTTCCTCAGTTTATCAAGAAGAAGTGAAAAAATTAACTAAATACGGAGGCTCACTAAAAAATGCTCATGGAGTAAGCGACTATGAACTAAAAAGAGCCATTGGATACGGCATATGTAAAATTAACACTGACACTGACTTGAGAATTGCATTTGACATGGAATTAAGAAAATTCCTGAAAGAAAACAAGAGTGAAATTGACGTTAGAAAAATACTTGGAAATGCTTACGGACATGTCAAAGAAATAGTAGAAAAAAAGATTAAAATATTCGGATCTGAAGGAAAAGCATACTGAAAAATACTTAAAAACAGGCTTGCCCTAATTCTTAAGTTCGTCTAAGTTGAAGTTTATGGTAGAATACAAGATTACTGAATTAGAGAAAAACATACTATACCTATTTTCAATTAAAGAATTTACATATGCAGAATTAGATGACTTGTTCAACATAAAAAATCCTGAAGAACAGTTAAAAAATTTAATTCAACTAAGATTTGTTGAAATAAAAAAATCAATGTTTTCAAAGTCAATTTTCTTAACAGAGCAAGGTAAAGTATATTTAGGTGGAAATATTGCAAGTGTTTTTGCAGCTAAAGATAGAGTTTTATTAAAAATCCATGACTGCGTTCAAGTTGAAATTAAATTAAAAAACTTGGGAAAAACAACATTCAAAGGAAAATTAGTCATAACTACAGACAAATATTTGAAAGTCTTTAATCCAAAAATTAAAGTTGAAAAAAATAGTAACAACATACCTATTGATTCAATGCTTCCAGGTGAAAGCTTCTCCTTAAGATTATTCTTTTCAACAAATGTTCCTGAGAATTTAGATAGAATTAAAACAATATTCACTTTAGCATTCATTGATGATAAAAACAATAAACTAGCTACACAAGAAGAATTCTTTTACATTGAAGGAAGAAACATTTGAACTACATTTTACCTAAAACTGGAATATTTAATACCTTCAAAACCAGTTCAAGAGATCCCTTAACCTTTTGAATAGTTTTTAACCTACCAGTTCTTAACTTCACATCTGGCTCGTTCAAAACCTGATTACTAGCATAATACTTCGAAAAAACATCCACTAATTTCAAAGAGTAATCACAAAGAGGATGAATTCTTTCATTTTCATAACAGTCAAGTAAAATGCTTTCCAATAAAGAACAATGAGTTAACAATTCTTCTTCTGCAGAAGAAAGTACAAAATCATCTTTAACTTCACTCGCTTTATCTAAAATTGAATTAATCCTAACAAGATTATATTGAAGTTTCGGACCAGTATCTCCTTCAAAACTAGTTACTTTGTTAACATCAAAAATAATTTCTTTATCGAAGCTGCTTTTGAGGATGGCAAACTTTAAAGCACTAATTGCAACTGCCTTCGAAATATCTTCTTTTTCTTGAAAAGAATAAGTTTTCGCCTCAATTTTCTTCAATACTTCTTTACGTAACTCATCAAAAACATCTTGAAAAGTAAGAATGATTCCTTTTCTAGAACTCATTTTTCCTTCTGGAAGTTTAATGAGGCCATAACCAATATGCTGTAAGTTTTTAGAATAATCTTTTCCAAGTAATTCAAGAATCTTAAATACCTGTTTGAAATGCATGTTCTGTTCTGAAGCAGTTACTATAATACAAGAATCATAACTATGTTTTTCAAATCTTAATTCGGCTAAACCCAAATCTCTAGTAGAATACAAACTAGTGCCATTATTCCTTAAAACAATCAAATTAGGAAGACCTTTATCTTCAAGGTTCGCAAAAACTTCGCCACCTTCATCTTTAGAAAAAAGTCCATTAACTAATCCTTCGCTAACTAATTCTTTTCCTTTTTGAATAAAATCAGTGTCAAATAACGTCTCGTCAAAAGAAACATTCAATTTTTTGTAACCTTCATTAAAAGATTCAATACTTCGAGCGCGAACTTTATCTAATAATTCTTTATAAGAACCTCCACCTTGTTCAATTTCTTTAACTATTTCAAGTACTTGTGGTTTGTAATCAGGATTTTCTTCTATTTCCTTGTTTCCGAGAACATATTTTTCTATTAACTCGTTAGGATTAGATTCGTTAAAACCAAATTTTTGAAGAGACCAAAGCAAAGTGGCAACCTGAGTGCCTGCTTCACACAAATAATTACTAGACACGACATTATTTCCATGCAATCTAAATAAGTGTTTCAAAGAATCTCCAATTATAGTGCTTCGAATGTGTCCAATATGTAATGGTTTTCCCACATTAGGACTTGAATATTCCACTACTACTCTTCTAGCGAATTGACTCAAAGAAAATTGCTGTTTTAAAAATTCAATAAAATATTCATGTTTTAAACTAAAATTTAAAAAAGCTTTTTCCTGCTTCAATTCAAAAACATTACTAGAAAACTTTGAAGCACAATCTGAAGCTAATTCTTCAGCTTTCATAGATAAAGTTCCAGCTTTTTTCAAACAATAACTAGTTGAAAAGCAATTTAGATCGTGATTAAAGTAAAAATCATGCTTAGTAGTAACATAAGAAGTAGATTTTTCAAAATCTTCTTTTAATTTCAAAAGTAAATTCATAACACAAGTATTTTCGTAGAAGTTAAATTAAAAACATTCGGAAGTTTACACTTCTCTGAAACGTATTACGATTACACTTCCAATAAGTAAACTTGCAAAAACAAGCATTCCGTAGAAGTTTTCTGGAACGCTTGGAAGATTCGCTAAAACATTTGCAGCTACATCACTTCCTTGAACAGGCTGGTTTCCTAACAAGTTATTACTAGGAACTCCTTGAGCAGTACCGTCAGCATTTCCAAAGAAACTAACTCCATTCTGCTGTAACTTCTTGTCCCAAGGAATGTCTTGTGCATTCAACAATTGCCAACCGGAATTAGGATCAAACAATAAAATTCCTCCGGGAGCTCTAGCACTAAGCAATTTAGAAATATCTTGGAAGCCATTAGGTCCATCTACTTGTACAGTTGGATTTCCATTTTGATCTGTTCCAAAATTAAACTTATAAGTTCCTTGAGGAGTTTGAACGTTAATATTATTTCCGTCTTTTGTAATTCCAGTTATTTGAACATCTTTACAAATTCCTGTTGCTTTTTCACAAATTCTCATAATATTGTTTCCTTTATCATCGGTTGTAAAGTAATAAATATATTTATCAGTTTCAAACATTTGGAAAGAACCATTCTGTTGTACTTTCTGCAAAGCCGAATTAAGTTTTGCAACGTCTGCTTCATTAGCGCCAGTAACAGCGTTAACGCGATCTATTTTAATACTGTTAACTGGCTTTCCATTTGCATCCTGATTAATCGAATTAGAAACTTCAATTCCTTTTATTGAACCAGGTAAAGCACTACCTAAAACATAAAAGGCTAAATAAACTCTGCCAGTTGTTGAATCATATTCCATTCTAGCATTTTTTGAAATTAAAGTTTGAAAGTCTCCAACATTTACTGAATCTTTTTTATCTGCATCATTAATATAACCATTCAAGTAAGCTTGTGGTCCTACAATTAAAGAACCAGTATAATCTCTACCTGCTACATCAACTCCAGGAGAAGATAATTCAGTAATGATTTGTTGTGAATCTCTTGGCTGATTAATTGCGTCAGTACTTGAAGCAGAAGCTATAGCGGCTCTGCCTGAATCAACTAAGTATTGCACACCGGAAGTAGTATAATGGGATAAACCATTGACAAGGGGATCTGCAACTTCTCTGATTATTCCTTTACCAGTATCATAAGTATGAAGAACTGTAGGAGATGCTGGTTCTTTTACTACATCACTTCTATTCATGTACACGGAATAATCAAACCTTATGTTAGATCCTCCGAAAGTAGCCATTCCTTGAGAAGTATAAATTGCATCCGTTGTGCCTAGATAATCAGTTAGATCATTACTAGTTACTCCAGTCATTGAACTTAACATGTTAAAGAGACATGCGACTTCAGGACATGAAGGATTAGCTTGAATGTGTCCTTTACTATCAATTAAAAATGGATCAGGACAAGAAAATCTGAAACTTATTAATTTGTTTGGAATAATTGTTCTGCCAAAATCATAATTATCCATTGCAAATGCTGCTCTCTTCTTCCAATCATCGCTATTAAAGTTAGCTACAACTGTATCGTTTACTTTTAATTGAATTCCAGTTTCTGGACTTATTTTAGCATCTTTATTATTATCATCAAGTCTTTGGAAACAACCTTTATTCTGACTTAGCAAGCCGTGCCACTGAGTTGTTCCAGAGTCAATATGTAAGTAGTATAAATCTTTTAACTCTAGATTACTCTGTTGATCATCAAAACTTGCTTTAAGGTTAATTAATTCATCTCTTGAAGCAACAGGATCCCCTAAACCATTAAACAAACTACCTACAGGAGTTTTGTTCAATATTCCTTGAAGAGGCTTTAATGCATCATTCAATTTTGAAGTAGAAGAAGCATCAGGAACTTTCTTCAAATCCTGCCAGGCAGTTACAGTATACTGCGAATCATAACAAGTTGACGCATATTGTACTATTTGATTAGACAAATACCAAGCAAGATTTTGAAATGGACTAGTTGAACTAAAGAAGTTCATGACATTTTTACCGATCTTAGAAGTTAAACCAACAGAGGATTTGCTAGCCAAAGATTTAATATACGTAGCTTTCCACGCTGGCAAGAAATTATTTAATACACTGTCAGCTATAACGGAAGTCAAGTAAAGATCTTTTATTCCCTGAATATCTTCTGAATTGCACTTGAACTGACCTACTTTATAATTATCTATTCCACCGGCTAAAACAAGATTTGTGCTAAGCAAAAATGGAAGCAAGTTAACTAAAGTTCCAGATAACTGTGGAATTTGTCGCGTGAATAAAAATGGAACGGCCAATGCCAAAACCGTTGCTTCTGTCTGAGATAGTTGTTGTCTTTTAAGCAAAACATTAGGGGGTAAAGAATTTGATTCAACAGCAACTCTGGCGAAATCATTGAAAGGCGTTATTTTTTCAAAAGTTTGAAAATCACTTGAACCTTTCCATCCAGTATTTACAACCCAGTGATTATTAGGTCCTTTAATGAAAGAAGAATATGAAGCACCCACGGTGTTCGAAGCAGTAGGAGCATTCAAAATAAACATTGGACCAGTAGAAAATGCATCTGCTGGGACTCCCAATCCAGTAACCCCTGCAGCTAATTCTTCCAATCCACCTAATCCAAATAAAACTTGATTTGTCGCTTCACGATAATCAGTTAAAACTGCATTTTGAGCATAAACTTTAATGTAATTACTTTTCAAACTAGCAGCATCATTTTCATTGAAACTATTACTAGTAAAAATAAGACCATCATTAATTGAATAAAGATATCTTGCTGGACCTAAGAAAGCAAAACCTAAAATTATTCCTCTAGTAGCCGCTCTTACACCTAATTTTTTCTGTTCTTTAGCAATTGATTTTGCTTTTGCTTGATCAGTTTCAAGTTGGTTTAATTGCGTCCTAGTATTTTGCTGTGTGAAAGGAATTGTTGCAGCACTCTTAGTTTGAGTTGAAGTAATTACAGAAGTTTCATGATCAATATTAGCTTGTAGTGCAGCAAGTTGAGCTGGAGGAGCACCTGCCGCTTGAGCAGCAGCTAATTGCGTTTCAAAATTTTGTCTATTAGTAACTGCATTATTTATTGTAACTTCAAAACTATTCAATTCAGTATTAGCTTCAGTAACTGCAAGCTTCTTTTTCTCTTGAGCTTCCATTGCTTTAGTAGCATCTGCAGCATTTGAACTTCCTCTAGCGGCAAGTTCCCAACCTGCTAAAAACGAAATAGTATCCCAAGTAGAAAAGAACACCATGTTCTGCCTGTAAAATTCAGGCACTATCATGTTTTTTCCATCTTTTCCTAAATACAATAAAGCATTAGTAGTGCTTGATGAAATGTGAGATTCTTGTTTGACTTGAGTATTCTGAGTATGTCCAAGAAAATAATTCTTGTCAGTTAAACCAATGTAAGAAACTTCAGCTTGCATATATTGATTCAACAAACAAGCATCACTATTTAGAGGAACAAAATTTTCAAAAGCAGACAAAGAAACTAGAGTTCCATTACGAAGCATTACCATATATTGATCTACTGGATTAGGAACTACAGGAGGAGTGTTACTATTAGAAAACAAACCATCTATTCCTGTTTTTTGTTCAGGAGTTGCTGCTAATAATTCGGCTTCACCTTTAGTGAGAAAACCGTTAACAGGCCTTCCGAATCTTCCGGCAATATCTTCAGGCTTTTGATTTAATAATTGAGCTAATTTTGAAATTGGAACAGACTGTGGCTCAGCACTCATATAATTGTTTATTACTAGAGGCTGTGTCAAAGAAGATGGATTTTTAACAAGAGAAGCTGCTTTAGCATCGTTTAAATTGTTTAATTGTTTAGCTTGAAAACCAGTATCAAAATTCCATAATTGTTCTAAATCAGATAAAGCGATATCACTTTCAATTCTACAGTTAGAATCCTGGTAAACTGGATTTTGAACTATATTATTTGTTTGAACAGCAGGAGTTACAGAAGGAACAACAGTCGGAATAGTTGTGTCTAAAGTCGCTGCAGTAACACAGAATCCAATTAAAAACAACAACAAGAGTTTCTTAGACATTCAAATCTCAATTAATATTACTGCTCTGAATTTTAAAAAGCAGTTTTATGCGACCTGACTGGGAGTCACCACTGTGGAAAGTTGGAAACTTAAGTAAGCCTCTAATACGAATACAGCAAGAGCACAGGCAATGAAAGTAAATAACAATTGAAAAACTATTTTTGGAACAGTCGGATGTCTTTCAACAGCATTTTCATAGAAAAAGCTCATTAAGAAAATAAATGGAAAGACGACTAAAGTTAAAATTAAAGCAAATAAAAGGCTAAACAAAGCTTCACTGAAAAAAGTAGTTAAATCCAAACAAGTACACCTAACAACGACATTGATACGTAAATATTGTAAGAGAGTCTAGATTTAAAAAGAATTCTTGGATAATACAATGAGAATGGCAATTGACCTATCAAAAACTCTTTACAGCACCGCGTTTTACGTCTACATGATACTCGGTTCTATAAGCATGGGTGCAACCGTACTCTATTACGCAAAACCAAATAGTTTTCCAGAAGAAAAAATAAGAAAGAAACTCTTAGACAGTACGATTACCGGAATCATAATAGTTTTAATCAGTTTCGTATTCGATATCATAGTAAGTGGTTTTGACAATTTCATAACTGGACAAGGAATATATCCAATAATACTAAGTTTTTCGTTTGTTTTTACAATGTTCTTTTGGAAAGCATTAAATCCACATGATTACAAATTGGGAGACATAATAGAAGAAAAACCAGTCGAAAAGCCAGAAGAAGAAATGACATTCAAACTTGAAGTTCTAAAAGGAAGTAAAAAAGAAAAAGAAAACGAACAAAATGATAATCTGAAAGAATTAACATTGACTGAAACACAAGCACCAAATGCTCCGAATGAAAAAGACGAAAAATTGACTGAAGATAAAAAAATAATGTTAGAACCACAAAAAGAAGAAGAACCAATAATTGAAGTTTTAAAACCAAAACAAGAAGAACCACTTAAACCTGCTGATGGGCATGATCTAGATGAATTAGAAAAGGCAATTCAAGATGAAGAAAGGGAAGAACCAGTCAAACCTCCACAAGAAATACTACCTCCTAAAATGGAAGTAACAGAAGAGAAAAAGAAACTACCCGATACAATAATAGTAGAACCAGAAGAGAGCGTTGACAAATTAAAAAATAAGAAAGAAATACAAGACGAACAGAAACCTCCTTGGGTTAAAAGATTAGATGAAATAAAACCAAAGGAATCAGAAAAAATAGAACCAACAAAACCAACTGAAGAAAAACCTAAAGAAGAAAAGAAACAAGAGAAAAAGAAAGATGATTTTGACAGTCTAATAAGCGACCTAAGAAAATGATTAAATATGTCGAAAATACTTGAAAAAATAGCATCAGCACTACAAATTCCATTTAAAGAAAAAATAAAAGCAGTCGAAGAAGACAAAAAAGAAGAACTACCAGAAATTGATGTTAAAATTCCAGTAAAAACCAAATCAGAAATAAAAGAAGAACAAAGAAGAAAAAAAATAATCAAATTAAGAAAAAAAGAAGAAGAATTCAATACCATGGTTCAAGACGTTTTAGCCCAGAATAAAAAAGCAGAAAAACAAGAAAACACAACAGAAACTACAAAAACAGTTGAAGAAAAAAAAACAGATAAACCGAAACAAACTGAATTGAAAAATCAATTAAAAGAAATAAACGAAAAGCCGGGCCAACCCTTATTCGAAACAAAAACTACTGACACTAAACCAACAAAAGAAGATATATTAGCATCAAATATGAAAAAGAAATGTCCAAATTGCCATAAAGAAACACTAAAAACTTACGATTGTCCTTACTGCAACAAAGAATTCTGTGTTAAATGCGCGAAAAGTATTGACATTACAGAAGAAGGCTTCGAATACAAGTGTCCTAATTGTAACAAAAGAATATTTGTACCGAAATAAGAATCAATATCTCTGACGTTCTATCCTTTTCATCCAGCCAGATAGTGAATTCATTATTAATTTTCCAACAGGATGACTAGGAGTAATATTAAGCGTTAAAGCACTACCTTGTTTCTTAAAATCAAGTAAATCTAATTTTTTCAATTCTTTTTCAAATTCAGAAAATTCGCTAGGAGTCAAATCCATAACTTTTGAAGAAGTTAAAATATTGCCTCTAACACCTGAATAATCTGCATAACCTTGACTAATCAATGGACGGCCAGTATGTAATCTAAAACTACGCGTCAATAATTCAAGAAAACGTTCATGATCAATTTTCTTTCCTCTAAAATAATCTCTAACTTCAGTAGGATAAGTTAACTGTCCAAACAATTCTTTGAAATTCATTGGAGAATGTTCAATTGGTGTAACTTGCACCTGGACATTAGGATGCACTCCTTTTTGCCTTATTCTTCTAACTAATTCAAATCGTTTTTCAGGAGGTTTTGAAAGTAAGTCACTTAATTCTTTGACAGTAAAATTATTCCATTTAATTCCTTGATCATTTAATTCATTAAAATGTTGTCTAGTTAATCCGTAATCTTTTATCAGTGTTTGCAACTTCTTTTTTTTATCTTTTCCAAAAACAATATGGCCAGTGGAAGTTTCATAATTTTCAAGCAAATCAGTTAAACTTGGATTATGAACTTTTAACACGCGTAATACTTCGGGTAAAGGCAAATTATGATTTTTTACTGCATCAAATCCTGTTAATGTTTTCTTTAAAGATAATCTATTAGCATTTCTAGAAAAAGAATCTATTAAACTAGAAGAAACTCTATCTCCAGGTTTTAATTCAGAGTATAAAAATAATTTAGGAAACTTATGGTAAAATTGTTCATCAGACAATTCAGTTGGTTGAATTTTCTTTTCCAGTTCAACCGGTTGAGAAGAATATTTTTCAAACAACGATCTTTTTTCATTTGAAGGAATTTTGGATAATGAGTTTATCCAGTCATTGACTGAAGTACTAATATGTTTTCTAGGTAAACCCAGTACTAAAGAATATATTCCAAATTTTCTTCTTAAACTTCTAGTCCTATCATTCATCTGCTTAGCAAGTCTATCTCTTTTCGAACTGTCACTCGAACGTGTGTTCAAAGCGCGTTTTATATAGTAAGAAGGATCACTATGAAAATCTACAAAAAAAGACTTTACTTCAGAAGCAGTTAAAACATATTCTTCTGAATGAGGTTTCTGTTTTAATTCATTCTTATAATCAATCAAACACTTTTCAAGAGAAAATTGCACTTGAGCAGATGCTTCAACTAATTTGTCAGACATGAAAGAAAGTTCAGAAGGAGAAAAATAATTATCATCTCCTTTCTTAGTAAAATCTTTGAGCCAATGATCTTTATCTGAAGTAGCCTTGAGAAAATGTACTAAAGAAAGGTAAGGTTCTGCATCTTTAGTTTTTTTAACTTGTTCTAAACTGTCAGTTAATGCTTCAAGAATTACCGCCATAGCAAATTTTGGCTTCTTAAAAACTTTTTTAGACAAACCTTTTTTATCTAAACTTCTCTGAGAACTATCAATATCATCTATGAAAGCATCAGGATTAAAATCGCCTATTCTAGATTTTTTGACTTTAGTTAATGCATCAAAAAAAAAGTTAAGAGAATTTTCTCTAGAAGCTAGAAGTACTGGTAAAACTTTAGAAGAATCTAACAACACTTTAGGTTGAAGTTGTTCTGCTTTTAGTATAGGTGAATAATCTGCAGATAATTTTGAATGCAAAGTTTTATTAAAAATAGTTTCAAAGAACTTATCTACAAGTTTCATTTAAGTAAATTAAACAAAAAACAAATAAAAACTATGCTCTACACTTACTGGAAACATATTTAATAAATTCTTCAGCCACATCAAGTTTCGTTATTTCTTCAAATTGCTTGAATCCTGGCCTGCGGTGAACTTCCAGAATCATAGGCCTATTTTCTGTAAATCTAATATCAATACCAGTAAATTCGCGTTTCAAAATTCTAGCTGATTTTTCAGCAATCTCCCTTAATTCAGGAAAATCATTAGTAGAAAGAGGAATCACTTCTTCATTAAAATTGAAATTAGTTCTAAATTCCCCAGGGGCTGGTTTTCGTTTAACTAGCAAAGACAAGGCCTTGTAACCAACAACCATTAGCCTAAAATCCTCTTCAGCTGGAATATACTCTTGAAAAAGGAGTTCTCCAAATTCATATTCAGAGATTATCTTATCAAATTGAATTCTATTTTCAATTTTATGAACATTTTTTCCTTCCGCGCCATGAATGCCTTTCAAAATAAAAGGATAATTTAAATTTCTTATTTGATCTTCTATTTTACTTGAATCAAAAAATTGCCAAGTTCTAGGGACTGGAATCCCGTTTTCTGCTAAAATCAAATAATCATGCATTTTACTTATGGAATAACCTTCTTCTGTTAAATTTAAGTCAATAACAACTTTTCCTGCATCTTTAAACAACCTTGCAACGGTAAGAGCCTCAGAAATATGAGGTGAAAAAGTACGCATTATGAGATCATCATATGTGTTGCATACGTTTTCAGAACCATTGAATATTCCTATCGATTTGCCATTAGTTATGAAAGACAAATCAGTAATCGCTAAATTATCTACTTGAATGCCTAATTCTCTTCCAGCTTGAATTGCACGTTTAGAACTATACAAGCCTTTATTTTCTAACCATAAGATTTTCAGAGACATTAATAAGTTACCTTCAAAAACATTAGCCTTAAGATTATAGTTAATAATTAGTATCGCACTATTTTATTATCGCTAACTTTGTTTAGTCCCTATTATTTAAATTTTAAGGCAAATCCAAGGGATTTTAAACCATAAAATGAATATAATTTAACGTTTTAAGAGGTAATTAAATTTGAAAAAAGCACGTATTCCAACTAGTAGTTCCGGAAAAACCGGCATGAAATTATTCCACTGTGATTATACTGGAAAGTGGATTACTAGAAGAGAAATAAAGGCAGAAAAGAAAGTCGGCAAAAAGCATAGAATGATTTCTAAGGAAGCTTGGATGAATCCAAAATTAAAGCTAATGTACAGGCACAACGAAGAAGTTCCGCCATTCCAATTAGAATAAAATTCAAGCGAAAAAACTTTTTAAACTCCATTCACTTCATTATTTTAAGGTTCAACAATAATGAGCAAAAATCAAACTAGTTTTGAATATTTACTGTTAATAGGAGGAGTACTAATTTTCGTATTATTAGTAGTAAATGTAGGAATAACTATAAGTGGAAAAAGTAGTGGCCAAGCATCTATAACTGATTCTGAAGTAAATGACTTTCAAAACTGGAAGTTAAATTGTTATAATTATGGTGTTACTGACAAAAACAACACGATAGCTTACTATAATTTTGATGCAGACTTCAAAGACAAATCTGGAAACAAAAACGATTTACAAGGAACTGGAAATCCATTCATTTCAAGTGGACATATTAAAGGAGGAGTGAAATTTAGTAGTACTAGTGATGCAGTAAACAATAGTGCTATAGGAAGTCTCTTTAATTTTACTAACAGCACCTTAAGCTTGTGGTTCAAAACAAGTAGTAGTGGTGGACAAATAGTAAACCATTCACTAGGAAGTAATGGATGGGCATTATCATTAAACGGTGCTGATCTTGCTTTTACGGTAAGTGGCACTCTACATGACTTAGGAGTAGTCGTTAATGATGGAAATTGGCATTATGCTGCAATAGAACAAAACAATAGCGGTTATTACTATTGGATTGATGGAAAATCGTATGGAAATTTCATTAATTCTTATACTGCAGGTAATTATGCAGGAGATATGTTCATAGGAGGAATATCAACTACAGGAATCGTAGGAACTATAGATGACTTCAAATTTTATAGCAAAACGCTAAAAGCATTAGAAATACTACAAGACATGAATTGCACTACAGTAACTAGTTAAATTATTTTTTCTTTTTACCGTAATTTCCTCTTGGTTTTGAAATCTTTAATTCTGGATGAATTTTATTAAAATCTTCATTAGCAAGCATTAAAGGATAGCCTGCATTTTTCATTAAAGAAACTAAAACCAATTTCTCCTTAGAAGAATTCATTGACTTTAAAACTGACTGAATTTCGTTTAACTTAAGCCTAGTTTCAGGCAATGAAAATTTTGCCTCAAGAAAACTAAAGGCAGTATTCCAAGATCCAACTAAAGCCAATAATACATCTCCATTATCCGGATTAACTGGAGCCTTCTTAACTAAAGTTAAATTGGGGCTTTGAACTGCTAGAAAAACTTTAGTGGAAGCAGGTTTTTCTTTAAATTGCGTCTGATCATAAACTGAATTCAAAAAAGCAGATAAAACAACACTTTTGATTCCAATGTTTTTTTCTTTGACTTTTTTTAATAAAGACTCATCAGTAGGCTCGTCTACAAGTTCGGAATGCTTGTGAACTAATTCATTTTGTAAAACCATGGGCTTAATGTTGCTTATCAATCCAAAAAAGTTTTTACCCTTAGACTCGCTCAAAAGAGATTTAGCATTCAAAGGACTATAAAATACGAAAGAATTTCTACAGGCTTCTTCAACTTTCTCAAAAAAGCCGATTAAATCGCTTTCACTTGGATCAGTTAAATCTAATTTTAAAGTATAATTTGGAAGAACACATTCAAATCTAGCAAAACCCATAATACATAAACCCTCAGCTAGTAAACTAGCGAATAATCTTAGGAAAAAAGAATTTAAAAAATAGAATGAAAAAAGAAAAGATTTTTTAATTAGATTGAGTTTGTTCTTCAGTCTGCTTTCCATTTTTAGCAGATCTTAAAGTTTCAATAGTCTTTCTAGCTGTAGCTCCTACGGTAGTTTCAGGTTCGTAAGCGCCTCCAGCAAAAACATATCCAGTACTATCGCAAATCCATTTAGCAGTTCCTAATCTTCTAACCGACATTTTATGAATTATCGGAGATTCATAGGTTCCTCTAGATTTCTTTAGAACTTCTCGTTCTCTTTTTCTAATTTTAACTCCGTATCTTGAACCCATTAATAAAACCTCTTATAAATGAAAACTGTAAAATATTCTTGATTTAAATTGTATTTAAAACCAAGCTTTTTGCTTATAATTTAGATACAAGCAATTTTCTTTGTTCTAAAGCCAAATCCATCATTGAATCCATTTCTTTGACTGTAAAACCTGCTGAACCTGATTTTTGTCCTGCGCAGAAGTGTGAATCATCGCATGAAGCGAATGAAACTCTTCCTGAAGAAGCTAGTTCCTCGTCATCAGTAGCATCAATCAATAATTTTCCGCTTATTTTCTCGAAGGAAGTACAGACAACATCATTTAAGATTTCTAGTTTATTTGGCCTTTCATCATGCAATAATTTTCCATCTTCATATTTTGGAACCATTGTACTCTTCAATGCAGCCATTGCAGCTAAGTAAGAACAATCAATCAAGTCTCCTGAATGATCTACTACGGCCAAGTCAACGTAAACGCTTAAGACTTTTTCTTCTTCTAAGAATAATTTCTTGAAATCTACTGCCCCTGAAGAACGCAATCCCCTGTCAACTACTCTTGCTAATTCAATACTTTCTTCTGTTGGAGGTCCTGATTCAAATTTAAAGTGTGCAATTGGACTTAATTCACTGTTTACTACGATGATTCCTTCATCTGGCTTATCAGCATAAGGAGTAGCCAAGTCAATTTTAACTCCAGCATAAACTTTAGTGTCTCCGATTTGAGCTAAGGCACTTCCTTCAGCATTAGGAATAATATTTTTTGTTACAGTAATGTCTCGGTATTGTAAGAAATTTCTTCCATCTTGTCTAGTGTTTTTAGAAATAAAGTCTTTCGATACTGCTTCTTTAATTTCGTCGATAATCATTCAATTTAACCTTCCTTATAATTTTCTTTCAAGGACTCTTCTTGAACTTGTCTGAGAACTTTTGCAGCGTTAAAGATTTTTTCAAAACCTTGAAGTACTTGTTGTTTAGTCCAAACTTCGTCTAGTTGGAACAAGAGTATTTCATTTGATCTTAAGGAAACGACTACTGGACAATCTCCTTCTCCAAGATTATCTTCCCACTTATCCAAATCAACTAATACAGTGTCGTTTACTTTTCCAGCTGAAACTCCTTGCACTAAATCTTTACATGGAATTCCCGCATCAGCTAGTGCAACGCTTGCAGCAGTTATTCCTGCAACTCTAGTTCCACCATCTGATTGTAAGATTTCGATATAAATATCAATCTGAGTTCTTGGAAAGTCTCTTGTTAAAATAATGTTTTCAAAAACGTGTTTCGCAACTTTTCCAATTTCAATTGCACGTCTGTTTGGACCGCTTCTTCCGTGTTCTTCTGCTCCACAGAAAGGAGCCATGCTGTATCTGACGTTTACTAGGGCTTTAGTGTAATTAGTCAAGTGCTTTGGAAATACTTCACCTGGACCATAAATTCCTACTAAAACTTTATTTTTCCCCCATTCTACCATAGCACTACCTTTAGCTTTTTTCAAAACTCCGGCAGTCACTTTAAATGATCTTAAGTCGTCAGGACTTCTTCCATCATTTCTTTTTCCATTTACCAACAATTGGTCTTTAGTAATTTTCAATTTTACATCACTTCATTTTATTAATATTAATTTATTTTTTCTTCGGGTTTTTCAGAATTGAGTAAAGCAATTACTCTATCAGTTAAACCAGACGTATGAGATTCCTTGCAAATAAAGTTTATAGTATTTATTGCAAGAGTAGTATTACCATTTTTCAAGTAAACTCTACCATTTTTTCCTACAAAAATGTCTGACTTTGTTTTTTCTCTAATAGTATTTAGCATGCTAGCATTTTTTCCAATTATTCTCGGAATTTTAACGCTTTCAACTTCAATTAATTCTCCACCATATAATTTTCTTGGTTCAGCTAGAGAAGCTGCTTTCACTTCGTCAACACTAATTATTTTGAATGAAACTACATCTCCTAAATATAATTGTTCCCTGCATACTTTGTTGCTTACAATTCCAGTGTAAGGGGAATTCAAGTTTACTTCGTAACCGAATATTTTTTCGTCAGTAACCACTCCAATTACCACATCTCCAACTATAGGAACATAAGTTCCCTTCAATGGAACAATTCTATCTTGTTTTAATAATGAAATAGTAGACGCATAAGTTCCACTCTTATCAGTATAAGTTCCATACATTCCTTTTAAAGAATCATCTAATTTTGCTCCCGGTAATAAAATCAATTCTCATTCACCTTTAGTTATTGCTTGACCTGAAGTCAATCTATTTAATTTATCGTAAAATTCTCCAGTCATTCCTGCAGACATTTCTACAGTACAATTCAAATCTCCGTTTGAACTCCATTCTTCATTGTTATAAGAAAATTGTTTCAAGTAAGGATAAGCTTTTGTAACATGTGTTACTGGAATCGTAACTTTTATTTTTGCTTTTTGAGTCGAAATAGGTATTATTTCCCTAAGCATTTCAATTATTTTTTCAGCCTGTTCTTCTGGACTCTTGAAAGCATCAATATGAACTCTTGCCTGCTCCATTGCACTCTCGATTCTTGGAATCGGATGAGGAGCCTTAGTTTTTGGATCAACACAAATTCTGTTAATCAAAGTAACAATTTTTGCTCTCTTCTCCTCAATTAATTTCCTTCTTTGATCAGTCGTGATCTGCAAATCTCCTTCTCTAAACATGATTAAAGCAATTTGGTTTATGTCTTCAGTTCCAAAAACTTTCTTGATATTTGCAGCAGTTTGTCTTTCTCCTTTGTGAACATCCTTGAATACTTCCTCAGAAACTACTACATTGTTCAAATCTTTTTTCTGACCAATTTTGAAATCATAACTCAATTTTGGGTCTACGAGTAACTCGAATTTTTCACCGTGCTTTTCATATTTCAATATTATAGTATTTGCAATGTTATCCAAAAAAACCACTTAAAGTTACAAGTATTTTGCTATTTCATCAGTAGTAAAGATTTTAGTCTTCTTGTCTGCTTTTGAAACTACAGCCAAATCAAGTATTCCTGCACTTATTTTTTCTTCAACTGCTTTCTTCATTGCTTTAACTGAAAGTTTGATTGCATCTTGAAGTGAAGCTTTTTCTTGATATTCTTTTTCAAAGAATTCTTCAACTGCTTTCTTTCCTGAACCAATTGCAGTAGCCTTGTATTCAAAAATTGCTCCAGAAGGATCAGTTTCGAATAAATGCGATCTAGCATTTACTCCTCCGATTAATAATGAAACTCCGTAAGGTCTTACTCCACCATATTGAGTCATTGTTTGAATATGATCTCCTACTTTCTTTGAAAGCAAGTCAATTGGAATTTCTTCCGAATACATTAACCTATGTCTTTGACATTCTAATCTAGCAAAATCAACTAATTTTCTAGCATCAGCAATTAAACCAGATGAAGAAGCAATAGTATGTTGATCTAATTTGAAAATCTTTTCATGACTAGATCCAATAGTCAAACTAGAAGGAATTCTCTTGTGAGCCAACATTACTAAACCTTCAGTACAAGTATAACCTAAACTAGTAGAACCAGTTCTAACTGCTTCTCTAGCGTATTCTACTTGAAAGAGTCTTCCATCAGGAGAGAATACAGTAATAGCTCTATCATAAGCTGCTTGAGATGGCGGATACATATTTTCAAAACACCTTTACAAAAGGAAATTAGTTTTTCCTTAAAAATCCAGAATCAAAACCCTTGAAAAAACTAAGGGATGAATTCCAGTTAAAGAACTAAAAGTTCTATAAAAACAACAAGATTTCCTTTATTATAACTAGTAATTATATTGATTTTAACGGTTTAAAAATACAATTATTAACCGTAAGTCTGCTCTTGCTCGTCAAAATCTTCTTCTCTAGAAGAATAAACTAAAATTACACTACAAACCAGTAAAATTATGGAATAAACTAACTCAACACTAGTCTTAGTAGGCGTATAATCAAATAATTCAAAAACATTAGCTATAATCAAAAACAAGTTTAAGACAAACAAACCAATTGAAGCAATAACCAAGTACTTCAAATACTTAGAATCGCTTTCATTCATCAATCCATAATAAGTAATCGCATAATAGCCCAATAACAAGCAAGCAATGGCTTCAAAAACCATTACAAAGTACTGTGATGTAAACAAGATCATTGAATCTAATTAACAAATTATTATTTAAAAACCAGTTGCATAAAGAGAGAATTATTAAGAAACAACACTCTAAAAACATAAGATAAATAAATGACGTTAAAAGCAATTGTATGGGATTGGGAAGGAACACTAGTTGATGAAGGAGAACAATTATTTCAAGCCAGAAAATATGTTGCCGAAAGTGCTCAACGAATAGGTTACAAAACTAGTTTTCCTTATTCTAATAAGCAAGAAATGCTTGAACAAATGCTTCCTCCAAAAGAAGAATATGAAAAATTTGGATTCCACTTTAAAACTGACGTGAATACTATTAAAGACTTGTTCGCAGCAGGAATAAATAACACTCCAGCAAAAACATATACTTTTTCAAAGGATTTACTAGAATTTACGAAACAACTAGGTTTCATCAACGTTTTAGTTTCAAACAAACAAAAAAAATACTTGGAAAAAGAAGTGCAAAATCAAGGATTAACCCAATATTTTGAAGTAATTCTCGGTTCAGGAGATTTTACTAAACTAAAACCAGACTTCGAAGGAATACAAAAAGCATTAGATGCACTTAGACTAATGGCTGAAGAAATAATTATCATCGGAGATTCAGTAGGAGAAATTCGGATGGCTAAAACACATAACGCTAAAATAATTTCAGTAACATGGGGACTGGGAAAAACAAACGAACTAAAAGAAGAAAAAGCCAGCTTCTACGCTACAAACCCTCAAGAACTAAAAAACGTTTTAACACTAATCAAAAAAATGGATAGCCTACCGCAAAGAGAAGCAAAACCAATGAAAATGAACAAAGACTACACGATTTGAAACTATTTTAAAAATTGGATGCCGATGGGGAGATTTGAACACCCGACCTCTAGATCACTCAGAAGAGTGAACTCAAATTAATAACCACTTTAAAATATTCTTCAATAAAGAAAAACATTCATATGAGTCTAGCGCTCTAGCCAACTGAGCTACATCGGCAATAAAAATAATTGTAGATTTCAAAGTTTTTAATTACCAATCAAGACGGTTCTACCCTCGAATTTATATTATTCGACAGAGTAATCAAATTCAACATGATTGAAGGAGAAAACATTAAAACAATGGACGATTTTGACTTTAAACAAAAGCGAGTTCTAATTAGAGTTGGCTTGAATTCTCCAGTAGTTAATGGAATTGTAAAAGATAATGAAAGAATAATACAACATGCTGAAACAATTCGCGAATTAAGAAAAAAAGGAGCTAAAGTGGTTATTCTAGCTCATCAAGGTAGACCAGGGGACAAAGATTTTACAACTCTAGAACAACACTTAGTATTACTAACAAAATATTTAGAAGAAATATATTATTCTGACGAAATTATTGGAAGTAGTGCACTACAATTAATTAGAGATCCTGACAAAGAGATTGTTTTACTAGAAAACGTTAGATTCTTAGCTGAAGAATCAATAAAACACGGTTTCGAAAACACTATTTTCGTTAACAAACTAAAAGACTTTTTTGATGTTTACATTAACGATGCTTACAGCGTTTCACATAGGGAATGTACTTCAATACTAGGATTTCCTAAAATTCTTCCATGCTGTGCAGGAAGAGTCATGGAAAAAGAAATCAAACACAATAGAACTTTCTTTTCTGACTTGAAACATCCAGTAGTTTACCTAATCGGAGGAAACAAACCAGAAGAACTACTAAAATTACTAGAATTTTCTCTGAAAAATGAAAAAGTTGACACCGTTTTAACTTCCGGAATAATGGGAGAATTATTTTGTACGGCATCAAGTGAAGCAATATTTAACAAACGAAAAGAAAAATTAGAAGAATCAGGACTAATGCAAGACTACGAGAAAGCCAAGAAAATATTTGACGAACATCATGACAAAATAAAGTTTCCATTAGATTTTGCAGTAGAAGAAGATGGAGCAAGAAAAGAAGTAGAAGTAGATTACATTGGAGATCTAGAACAGCAAGACATTGGAAGTATGACAATAAAAGAATATTCTGGAATTTTAGCTCAAGCTGGAAGCGTATTCGTTAAAGGACCTCCAGGCGTATTCGAGAAAAAAGAATTTTCAAAAGGAACACAAGAATTATTCACTTTCATTTCAACTTTAAAAGATGCGTTTGTTCTTTTAGGAGGAGGGCATTCAAATGATGCTTTCACTGAATTTAACATTAGCGAACAAAACATTAATCACAAAAGTTTAGCTGGTGGAGCTTTGTTAGATTATTTGAGCGGCGAAAAACTTCCCGGAGTAGAAGCTCTGAGAGTTTCAAATTAAAACTCTTTCAATATCAACTACTACTCCCTTGCTAATTGAATGCGCTTTCTTTGAAGAAATTAATGTTTTTCCAAAACAACGAATAAAACCCTTAGAATCAACTATTGAAACTAATTCATTTTCACTAAAATCATCCATTTCAACTATTCCAGGAGAAAATAAATCGGAACCAGTAGAAACAGGTTTTACCGCGTCATCATCAATCATTATTCTAGGCAATTTTACTAATTCTTCTAAAGGTTTAACCATTTTCAGGAGTTCAGATGTCTTCTTTTTTTCTTCATACAACCAAAAAGCATCACTCAAATCCTGAAGAGTAAAACAAGAATCTTCTAAGACTCCTAAAGATTCTATTCTACGTAATTCAGTCATTTCGTTTTCAGAATTTAACAAATATCCACTATCTCTAACTAAATTTCTAATGTAAGTTCCTCCTTCTGTTCTAGCTTTAAATAAAACATCTTTTCCGTCAACTTCTAAAAGATCTAACGAAT
The DNA here is from genome assembly GCA_902385045.1 of uncultured archaeon. GTDB lineage: Archaea > Micrarchaeota > Micrarchaeia > Norongarragalinales > CABMDW01 > CABMDW01. The sequence goes on from CABMDW010000097.1 coordinate 21,899, forward strand.
AAACGGTTCTTACTCTCATTTTTTTGGCGACTGCACTAGCCAATGGAGGTTTTTGAAAAATTCTTCCTTTAAAATTATTGAAAATTTGTTCCAATTCTTTTTGCTTGAAAGGTTTCTCTGTTTTCATATAACAAACATAAGTCTTCGGTTGTGAAGAAAGGAAATGAGTCGCCTTAACACTTTCATTCAATAAAACAGGTAACACTCCAGATACGTCAGCATCGAGAGTTCCAGTATGACCAGTCTTGCTAACTTTCAAAATATTTTTAACAAAAGCACTACACTCATGACTAGTAGGTCCTCGTGGCTTATCCAAACAGAAAAATCCACGATGCAGAATCAAATCTACATTATCTTCATAATCAGGTTTTGTAATCATGTAAACATATGATGGAGAAGGAATGAATTAAAGATTAACTTATTATTTCTTTGAAGGCAATCCGAAACTTTCAAATCTAATTTTATCTTTAAATATTTCTTTAGAATTCCAAAAAGCCTTGCAATAGTTCATCAAAGAATCAGGTCCACAGGTCATGAATTCATCAAAATCTAAGTAACTTGAAAGAGTTTCTTCAGTAATTCTGGAATTTTCTCTAGAATAAAAAAATAGAGTACTATTACTAGCACTTTCATTCTGAAAGTTCAAAGAATTCAATTCATCAGCATAAGCAGCTTCGTCCTTAGTTTTACAAGAATATAATAAGGTAAAATGTTTTTTCTTGTCAACAAAATTTTGTTTTAACATTGAAAGAAAAGGCGCTATTCCAATTCCTCCAGCCACTAATAAAACTGTATTTGCTTCTGGTTTTACTGAAAACTTTCCCATTGGACCAAATAAGTCTAATTCAAAATCTTTTGGCAATTCGCTTAAGGCTTTAGTAAAACTTCCAGTGATTTTTATTGCAAATCTTAAAAAATTTTCTTGATTAATTGAAGCAATAGAATAACTTCTTGCAAACTTGTCAGGAAAAGAATCAGATTTAATCATATAAAATTGTCCTGGAACAAAAATAGTATTAACTGGCTTTTCAACGTACAATGAATAAATTGAATCATTTAAAAATTCAGTTTTGAAAATTTTTGCCTTAGTATAATTCATAGTATAACAACTTCAGTAAGAATAAGTAAGAACTTCAAATAAATTAACTATTGCTATTTTTACATCTATAACAGGATTATTTAAAGAATTGAAATCATATTAGTTTCACAATGAGTCAGTCACTGCTTACTATAGGAACTATCGGTCATGTCGACCATGGAAAGACTACACTAACTAGTAAACTGTCTGGAAAATGGACGGATACTCATTCTGAAGAATTGAAACGTGGAATTACCATTAAATTAGGTTATGCTGATGTAAAAGTTTACAAGTTTAATGACTTGCCTGAACCAGATTGTTACAGTCCAATACCAAAAAATCCTAAGAGCAAAGTTGAAGGAATTTTAGAAAGAAAAATTTCGTTAGTCGACTGTCCTGGACATGAAAGTTTAATGGCCACAGTCATTTCGGCTTCAAGTTTAATTGACGGAGCTTTATTCGTTATTGCAGCCAATGAATCTTGTCCTCAACCTCAAACAATGGAACACTTAATGGTTTTGAAGACAGCTGGAATAAAAAAAATTGTTGTAGTACAAACAAAAGTAGATTTAGTTCCTAAGGAAAAGGCTTTAGAACACTATAAACAGATTAAAGACTTTTTAAAAAATACTGAATACGCTGATTCTCCAGTAGTACCGGTAGTTGCTTCTTCAGGATTAAACCTTGATGCTTTATTGTATAGTATTGAAAAAGAATTTCCTACTCCAAAGAAGGATGAAACCAAGGAACCGCATTTTATTATTGCCAGAAGCTTCGACGTAAACAAACCAGGAACTGAAATAGAAAAAATTCAGGGAGGAGTAATAGGGGGAAGTTTGGTTCAAGGAATTCTCAAGAAAGGAGACGTAATAGAAATAGTTCCAGGTTACATGGAAGTCAAGAAGGAAAAAGAAACTTACAATAAAATAAAAACCAAAATTACAAAATTAGTCAGTGATGGAGAAGAACTTGAAGAACTAAGACCAGGATGCTTAGCTGGAATTTCTACTGAATTAGATCCTGCGTTAACAAGAGCAGACTTATTAGCTGGAAACTTACTAGGATTGGAAGGAAAAGTACCTGCAGCAGTAAGTGAAACATTAGTAACATTACAACCATTAGACAGGAAAGGGGAATTTACGGGAATAGTTCCTGGAGAAAAAATAGTAGTAGGATTCGGAACAACTTCAACTCTAGGGCAAATTGAAAAGCTAGAGAAAGGAGGAAAGTACAAAATAAGATTCAAAAAACCAATTCCAGTAATAAAAGGAGACCACGTAGGAGTAATGAGAGTTTCAGGAAACCGTTGGAAAGTCTTCGGAATAGGAATAATAAACTAATTTTTTATGGCACAAACCAGTAAATTTTCAGCCTTAAATTTATCGATTATTTTCTTGCCCTTAAATTCATAAAAATAATTTGAAAGCTTAAAGTGCCTTTGAACTAAATTGATTAGTTCTTCTTCCTCATAAAAATGATAGTAGCGTTTAACATTGCCAAATTTAATCAATTGTTCCTTTCCTTTATCAAAAAACTTAGGCTGATAATAATTCCATAAAGAAAAAAATAATTGACCTTTCGGCCTCAGAATTCTTTTTGCTTCCAAAAGTGTTTCTTCCAAGTTTTTTGAATGATGAAATGAAGCCACGCCAACTATACAGTCAAAAAAATTATCTTCAAAGAAAGTATTATTAAAATCTTGAAGAGACAAAATTAATTTTCCTTGTTCCACTAATTTTTCATTATTCTTTAAAGCCAATTTTAATAATTCTCTACTTGAATCAATCCCATAAACTTGTTGGAAATAATTAGTCAATGATTTAATGTTTCTGCCGTTACCGCAACCGGCATCTAAGACTGTCTTCGCTTTAGTAAAGAAAGGAGTAAATGCTTTGAAAATCAAGCTCTCTTCCTTTCGAATAGCATCCCATTTTTCACTTATAATATTAAATTCTTGCATTTCCTTTACTCCTATTGAACATTATGAACTGGAAGCCTAAAATACTTTTAATAGTCTTGTTTTGCATTCTTGCAACTGTAATCTATTATCAAGTACTTAAGGAAAAAATGTATTCTGATTTTTTGCCTCAAAGCTTCGTTGAAAAAATGAGTTTGGAAAATGTTAACCTAATAAGAGATTATTGTGGATATAATACTTTTTTTGATTGTTTTCCTCAAACTTTAGCAGTTTGGATTGGATTATTTGTTCTCAGTACTTTTCTGTTCTTTAGCGTAAAAAGTAAAAGAATTTTCTTACTGTTGATATTAATTTCATTCATACTTACCATGACTGCTAGTTTATCCTTACATGATTCCAGAGAAAGAGGAAAAGCATGGGTTGAACCAGTAATTTCAAGAGAAGAATATGCTGCATTAGATTGGATTAGAAATAATACTGTAGAAAAAACTGTTTTTGCAAGTGATATTTTTGGAGGAGAACTAATAATGGGCAATACGCTTCGATTAACTTTAGAAGGAGGAGATTGGGCCATAATTCCGAACGTAATTCAAAGAATGAATGACGCAAACACACTATATACTACTACAAATCCTCAAGCTGCTTGGGAAATTGCAAGAAAATATAATTGTTCTTACGATTGGCTTCCAAATAGAGAAATATTAATGGGATTCGGTTGGAAACAACCTGAAGATACAGTATTCAAAAACACTAAATATTTTACTTTAGTTTTTGAAAACAAGACTAAAATCTATAAAGTAAACGAAAACCTCTTGAAATAAAACTTTAAAAACAATGTTAAAGTAATGTTAAATGTCGTTAGCGACGTGTAAACGGTGATATTAATTGAGTAGAAAATTGAAAGGACAATCTTTTGAAACAATGATGCTAGTAATTTCAGTAATAGTAGCACTAGCAATACTAGGAGTTCTCCTAGGATTTATCGGAGGAGTAAACATTTTCGGCCAAAATGCACCACAGGCCGCTAGCAGTTTAATACAAAAGATTACTACTAATCCAGGAATCACTGAAATAATTGAAGCGGACTTTGCAGCAGCAACAGTATTAGAACCTCAAACAGTAACATCAGGAACCACTCTAAGTCCAAGCAATCTAAGAATAATTTGCGCAGGAGGAGATGCTGATAAAACATTCTGTGATACAAGCGGCACGCCTCAAGTACTAATAACTGGTGGAGCAGCTCAAAATAAATCAGGACAAAAATTAAAAGTTTCATTGGCAGCATGCAAGAGAGCAACTACTAAAGTCGCAGTATTATGCATTAGTTCTAAAGAATCAGAAGTTGATTTAATAAACAATTGTAGAGCTGCTTGCGATAATCCACCATCACCTTGAATAAGATAACGCTTGAAATGACTAAAATGAAGGCAGCAGGAGACTTTACAGCTATTTACTTAGTAATAGTTATAATCATTGCTGCAGTTGTACTCGTTGCAGTAGTAAAACCAGCTTTTGTACTAGCTTCCCAAAAAGCTTCTGATGCTACTACTGCCGCAAGTCAAGCAGCCAAAGGAATAATACCCTTATTTTTTGTTTTCAAGAAAAAAGAATCAACACTTAAAAATAATACCAAAGTAATCTAATCATGGTATTAAAAAGCCAAATTGATGCTCCAATAGAATTAGTTGTTGCAGTCATAATCTTGACCATATCATTAGGAATTGCATTCTACGTAATACAATCTACTACTAATGCCCAGTGCGAAGCAGAATTAAGGGATTCAACTAGAGAATTGGGAAATGCAATGATTGACATTAGTTTAAATTCTCCACCAGCTAAAAGAGAAGTTCAATTTGCATTCAAAAATTGTGCGGATCATCATATTACTGGATTAAGATTT
>CABMDW010000098.1 GCA_902385045.1 uncultured archaeon
AAATGTTTTATACAAATTTACTGATGCTAATGGCTCCAAAATGATAACATCAACAGGAATTATAATTCAAGGTGTTCTACTTGTAATTATTCTCATGTTGATAACAGCTTTAATGGATAAGGGCATTCTATAATGTCTTCATCAACTGTAAAGACAAGAGATTTCCAATGGTCTGTAAATGTCTGAACTAGAATTCGTTTAACTTTCTCTGCGTGCTCCTTACATACACAACCTAATACATTTATTTTACCTTTTTGGAAGATTTTAACTCTAACTGTTTTCTTCACATGAGTAGTTGGATGTCTTACAACAACACCAAATGATACAACTAGCAACTCAAAGGGCGGTTTAACTTCTTTAACTAATCTTGGTTTTTTATCATGTATTTTTAATATAAGCTTATACAGTTTCATTAAATCAATTACTTCATTTTCTCTTAGATTAACTGTAGTTTTATAATTAAGCATGTTGGGACATTTGTTTAGAGCTTCAATGTTATCATATCCATTTAACTTTAGAAAATCAACAAACTCGCTAATTACCGCATTAGCATCATCATAATTCTCTAGAAGAACACCAGTTATTTGTGCTTTACCAGAACTTGGAAAACATTTCATCTTGTATATATTTTTCTCTTTGATTATAGATGGATTAATTGATGAATTGATGCGAACACATACCTCTAAAGCTGAATTAAAAGAAGTCCCATTACCTTGAAGTTTTCTCATATTCTTTCTTTTTCTTTTTGACTTACAGAGTTTAGAATAACCATCTTGAGCTAGAGACCCATAATTAGAATTAATAGCTAAAATACTATTAGTTAATTTGAATTTATCTAAGATAGTTTGAATTTTCATGTTGCTAAAGTTTGAAAGTTGGCACACAAACGTACAAACAAACATAGACAATTCATTGATAGGGTTGTTCATTTTAACATACCAGTATTATATTTATAGTTTAATAACATTCAAATTTACAGAGTTATGACTAATTACTTTTTACACTTAAATGGTGTATTTTTACATGATATACCTGAAGTATCTATACACGAATCAATTAAGATATCAGACTTTATAACACATGATAAGATACCAACCATTTTTACTTCAATTGATACATGGAAGAGACAGACAAATCTTAAATGTTGGAATTGCTGTCGTAGGTTTCAATCTATGCCTATTCCTATAGTTAATAACATCATCACTCTAGAAGATGGCTCAGTTTCTATGAGCACTATAGGCAACTTTTGTTCATTTGCGTGCGCACGTAGATATATTACAGATACATATCCTAGTGATTTATCTAATAGATACTTTATTAACCTCAAGTTTCTGTATAAAAAAATGACTGGTAAGAAGGTAGATACATTTCCTTTGGCGCCAAATAGAACACAACTAGTTAAGTTTGGTGGAACAATTACACTTCAAGAACTTTTAGAAACAATACATGATACACATGTTCAGATTGGTGATACTCCAATTGACCAGTTTGAAGCAATTGATTCCGAAATGTTAAATAAGATTACAGAAGACACATCTGAATTTATATTCAATCAAGATGAACGCATATATTAGGTATGTGTCTGAGCATAACCAATAACTTGAGCAAACGCATCAGCTACATGATTAACTAATGAAGATTTAAGAGAAACTGAAATGTTAAAGGCAGACAGAAACCAGTTTAGATTAAAGGTAGTATGGTGTTTATTAGCTGTATAATTACTTTTATATTTTTTTGTAAAGTCAGAATAGCCACCTCCAGAACATAACTTAATCTTATTTTTCAACGTTGGTGGCACTAATTTAACATCTATAAAATTATAAAAGTATGTTAGAATTACATCAGCTACAATGTTGGCTTTCATGTTAGCTCCCATTTGATATTCAACATAGATATGTGTATCATTTGGTAAGTTATCAAACCGACTAAGAAAAGTTCTAACTGCTTTAATACGTTCTAAAATAGTTATATCTTTATCTTGTTTATCTGGAAAGAAATTGATTACATCACATTCAAACTTTGATATACATTTTTGGATAGATGGTATCGTTAATTCCATAGACAAAACATTATCTAAATCAATCTCTATCAAACAAAACGCAAATGTTTTAGTAGCACAATCAAAACTTAAAATCCTTTTCTTCATTTAGAAACAATACTTGATAGTTATATATTAAACAATGTCTAGCTCTAATTTCAAAAAGATGTCAGCGATAGTTGGTTTAAGTGGTGTTATGAACCCAAAGAAAATTAAGAAAGGTGTTGATTTAAACAAAGTTGAAGATGAGTATCTCAGTAAGAATGTTGATAAGAAACCAAAGAGGTCAGAAAAAGAACTAGCTGATGAATTCGCTGATGATATCAATCAACTTCTGGCAAGTATTGATAAAAACAATGATGGAGGTGGAAGCGGAGTGTTTGAAGAGCGAAAGGAACGCCACCATAGAGAACCTGAACGACACCATCATGCCCCGCATCACGCCCACCATCACAAATCATCAGATGATGACATTGGTTCTGTTATTGAACATGATACGAAGCATGATGAGCGAAGTGATGCGAATAGTGATGCTGGGAGTGATGATGATTTTCTAAATAAGTTAGATGATGGGTCTGAGAGTGAGAGAAGCATGAATAATGGAAGTGTGAGAAGCATAAGTAGTTCTAAAAGTATGCGAAGTAGCCAAGGTAGGCACCATCATAACAAATATTCTGACGTAGCTGATAGAGACCTGTTTGGTGGCCACCATAGTATGATGACTAATGAACAAAATTATAGACGTAGAATTAATAACGCAATTTATCAAGTCGAACAACAAAATCCTGTTAGAATT
>CABMDW010000099.1 GCA_902385045.1 uncultured archaeon
ATATCATCATTTTTTATTACCAATGGGAATCCACCCTTATCAAAATACTCATTGAAGGCTTGAAATACCTCTATTTTTTCATTGCTTGTTTTATAATTTGGGTTGATTTCTTTTAGTTTTAGAAATTCTCTAAATGAGAATGGATAGAGCTTTATGATTTTATTCCTGCCCGTTAGGTATGTTGATATCTCGGAACTTAGGAGGCTTGAATTTGAACCTGTAACAAATACCTTTACGTTCTTAGCAAAGAGATTGTTTACCCATCTTTCCCAAGATTTAACGTTTTGAATTTCGTCTAAAAAATAGACTACTTCTTCCTTTGTTCCATGCATTTCTGCAACTATTTCTTCAATATGAGTAAAATTTTCAACCTTAAAATCTGTAAGTCTTATATCATCAAAGTTTATGTAGACATACTTTTGTTCGATTTTTTTGGAAGTTATCTTTAGTAATGAACTCTTCCCACATCTTCTTATGCCTGTTATTATGACAATTTCATTACCTTTTAGGTATTCTTCAATAGAAATCTCCCTTTCTATAAGTCCATCCATCTTACTGAACAGTTCTTGTTGGTCATAAAGAACTTGCCTTAATTTTTCCTTTTCCACGCTTTTCATTAGATACCCTTATTTATAAACCTTTCTTTCCCATTTAACAAGCCTTTATAAACCCCTGTTATGTGGCAATGAAAGCTATAAAACTATAATTTTGTCTGAATCTCCCTACTTTCTGATGCCCTTGCTAAAGTTATAACAAACTTTATCCATAATTTTTCTGAAGGGTCATTAATATTCAGATACCTCTCCTCTAATTCATTTATTTTTGTAACAGTTTCTTGTTCCATAATTAGTCATTATTCCATCTTCTTTATAAAATCTAGGGGAAAAATATTTGTAAATTTCTTTGTAAAGATTTTTGTAAAGAAAATTTCCCGACACCATATAAAGCTCTTATTTCCTTGAGTTTGATGTTTTGTTTTATTTGTGGAAACGGCTTAAGAAATGCGAATAAGTTGTGTGAGAAGTGTTTTACTTTCTTTTCATGGAAGTATAAGATATAGTCTCATAATGCCTTGTTTTCTTTTCTTGAGCATTCTTATTCATTAATTGAAAGGAGGGAAGCATCATGAAAGGACAAATTTTATCTTTATGTGTAGTAATGTTGTTAGTCGCCCCTCAAGTATTAGCGGCAGTAGATTTTAGTCAACAACCTAGTGCTCAAGATCAAACAACTTTTGATCAAATACTAGCTCCTGTGATGAAGATTTACAACTTAGTAAAATATTTCGCATCAGCACTAGCTGGAATAGCTCTATTGATTGCTGGAGTTACTTATATGGTCTCTGGTAGTGATCCTAAGAAGAGAGACGGAGCTAAGAGTATGGCAATGTATGTTGTTATAGGATTATTGGTTATTTGGGCGGCTCCAATGATAGTAAGCCTTATAGGATAGTAACGATGAAGGCAGGAACTTTACTGGTGGCGGTAGCTCTAATACATCTGCCATCAGTTCTGGCTCTTAATTGCAATTACCAAAGCATAACAGACAAGAACTCATGCAACCAGATCAACATGTTACCAATCTCTGTAGGAGAATAAGAAACACTACTAACATCATCACTAGAAGAATACAGAACAATCGCCAATCACGATTTTGTTTCATCATGGAACAATCAAATAACAATGAACAACGCACCAGACGGAATACAAACACAAAATAACGGAGTAATAAAGAACGCTTGGATGAAAATAGCTGATGTAATGCCTTCAATAATAGAAAACGATAGTCTCTATACAACTTCACAAGGCAATATCCAATCATTCTATAATTATGACGTTCAACTGCCTTCTAATACGGCTTTTGGTGATTGCAGAACAGAGTATCATTTAGAAAGCGAAAGTGCATCACTAAGCATTTATTTGAATAATGTCCTGATAGGGAATAATAGATTAAGTAGTTTTACAACATCTGAAGAAGGTAACTTAACTTTTACTGCTAATCTTAACATCCAAATTAAATACAGAATTGATCACTTTCAAACTGATTGCGGTTATTATTCAAGTGATTATAAAATAGACACAATAAGCATAACAGACTTTCTAAACGCCAGAAGATATCCTCTTGAAGCATTTTATAACTTTACAACGCTAAACAAATATTCTAATTCAACAAAAGGATTAATCACTATTGGAAATTGCTCTTCTTTCAGACTAAGCTTTAATGATTCTTACTACAAAATAAACAATTATGTCTATGATTATAATTATTCATTAAAGCCTTACAATATTGTAACATTAAGAGCTATTCCTCAAGAGTTCAAAGGCTCATCAAACATAAACATTAATCCTATTGATAACTCTAGTTTTGAATTTATAGTAAAGAATAAAGAAAACTGCACTATTTCTATATCAACTCATTTTGAGACTAATAATTATTCATGCTTCCTAGAAATAACACTAAAGAACATATCAATAAAAACCGATAGGGTTCACTATTTTGCTAATGATACCGTTAATGTAAATGTAGAACCAAAGAACCTGCCTGTAAGATTAATTTACGCTAATCAGACCTACTTTGTTAATGACTCTATAAGTTTTCTTGCCGATTTAGATTATAGTAGAGTTAGTGCTTATTATGGTGATGAGTTTGATGAAAAGGTAATAAGTGTAACTGAAAGCAGTCATTTAGTCACTGCTTCAAAGCTAGTTCTTATTTTCTTAATAAATTATTTGGTATTTTCATTCTTAACTGGGGAGGCTTGGTTTTTCAAATGGTTGACTGTTCAATACTAAACCTTACCTGCTTGCCTCAAATGTTCATGGAAGCAATTCTCTCTATTATTAATGCTCCATCTCAAGCAATGCTCACATGGGTTAAGAATCTTTTATCAGAGCCTGTCTCAATTCAGTCGTTCTCAAGCGTCTGGGCAATAATCATCTACATGCTATCAATGTTCTACGCCTTCCTAATAATCTATTCTGGTTTCATGTTCATCACTTCAGGTTATGATGCTTCAAAACGTGAGAAAGCCAAAGAATGGCTAAAAAACATCATAATAATGATTGTATTAATCCAAGGATCATTCTTCATCTATCAGCTGTTCTTAGACCTCTCATCAACAATGACTGCTTCTGCCCTAACTCTTAGTAATTCAAACTTCTTCTTACTAAGCACTGATAACCTATCAAGCATAGGGTTACAATTGTTGTTCGGTGGATTTTTA
>CABMDW010000100.1 GCA_902385045.1 uncultured archaeon
AAGAAGAATAGGAGGAAAAATTCTCTTAAGAAACTCAAATCTTTCTTAATCCTATTTCCAGCCATTGTTTCCGACAATGCAAATCCTGCAAAATATGCTCCCAAGCTTGGTGAAACGTTTATAAGTGAAGCTATTTCAGAAAAGATGATTCCAATGCTTATAGCATAAATTGTTGTTTCAGTGTGACCAAATCCATTATTCTGAAGCCATTCTTCCACATACTTTGATATTTTTCTTATGACTGTAAAGGAAGCTACTACAAATGCAACTGAAATTAATCCAGTGTTTAAGGCACCAGTACTAGCTCCTATTGAAGTTACTAATATCAACAAACTTACTGCAATAAAATCTTGTAAAATTAATATTGAAAGCGCCAATCTTGCTCCCGGATGCTTTGTCAGTTTATTATCAAAACTGAATTTTGCTACTATTGCTGTTGAAGTTGCAAACATCATTAATCCTATGATTACTGAAAAGAAAACTGAAAAACCAAACAACTGCATTAAAATAAATCCTGCAATGCCAAGACATACTAAATCTATTAATGCAAGAAGAAATGCTCTTATTCCCGTTGAAACGAATCCTTTTAGACTTAATTCAAGTCCTAGGTAAAATAGTATTACAAATAATCCTAAGTCTCCAAAAGTTTTTGCCAGTCCTTGTATTGGATTAACAAATCCTAACATTAAAGGCCCCAAAATTATTCCGGCGGCAATATATCCCAATACTTGACTCTGCTTAAGTCTTTGAAACAAAACTCCCAAAATTGATCCTACTAACAGTATTACTCCAATGCCAATTATTTCAGAACCTGCCATTACAAAAATAATAACAGTTTATGTTGTTTTAAAACTATTTTTCGAATGATTTTTCCTCAATACTTTTCTTTTAAATATCTAGAAAACTTTATTTACTAAATGGATTTAAGCCTGATTATATATTCTTTGAAGAGCACTTTCTTTGATAATGTCAGTATATTCATCCAAGATTATTACATTGTTTTTGTTCTGTTAGGATTAATTTTAACAGGAATTTTTGTTAACAGAAAAACTGCTTTGAAAATTTTAATTGCGGTGCTTTTAATGTTTGCAGTAGCTAGTTTGATTAAAGATTTTACTCAAGAACCAAGACCTTGCCAAGTTTATGCTTTAAAAAACTTAGAATGCCTTACAACACAAGGTTTTCCAAGTATTCATGCAGGAATGTCTGCAATTTTCTTGTTCTTTTTAATTGACACTAGTTTCGCCTTCGCTGCATTCCTTCTTTCTATTTTAGTAATGTTTTCAAGAGTTTTCATAGGCGCGCACAGCATTCCGCAAGTTATTGCTGGCTTTTGTTTTGGAATAATGTGTTGTAAATTAAGTGGAATAATAGGGGATAAAATTGACAAGCATGTTGACTGAATACAAACGCCAAAGTTTCCACATTATCTTTTGTCTAGTAATCATAAGCCTAACAATATTACTCGGAAGAGAATGGACAATGCTTATTCTCTTATCATTGTTCTTTTTCCTACTATTTTACAGTAAAATCAATAATTTCCTCCCTTGGCTTAAAAAATTCTTAATAAAATCTTTTGAACGAGATAGCGATAAAAACTTTTACTTTAAAGGAGCAATTTACTATATAATCGGAATGCTTATCGCATTAAGTTTTACAAGTAATTTGAATTATTCTATTGTCTTAATAGGAATTCTTGGTTTTAGCGATGGTTTGGCTACTGTAATAGGAATTCATGATGAAAGAAAAATATTCTGGAATTCAAAGAAAAGTGTTTTTGGAACACTTGCTTTCATTACTAGTGCTTTCATTGTTTCAACTATTTTCTTAAATTTATATCAAGCTATAGTCTTAAGCGTCTTTCTTGGCTTTCTTGAAACGCTTCCAATACTTTTCGATGATAACATCTTAATTCCTTTGGCTGGAATAATTTTGCTTGCCTTAATTTAGTTTCAATAGAAAGCCTTTAATTTTTTTAACGTCTTTTATTTTAGTGATTTATTGATGAGTGGAAAATTTATTGTTTTTGAAGGAATTGACGGCTCAGGAAAAAGCACGTTAGTATTGAATTTAGCTAAATTATTATGGAAAGAAAAAAAGAATGACCACATTCTGATTACAAGAGAACCGACTAGCGGTTTTTATGGTCAAGAAATGAGAAGGCTCTTAAAAGAAAAAACAGATCCAGCTATTCTAGGAGAAAAAATGCTTGAACTAAACTTCAAAGATAAAGTAAATCACGTTAATGCTTCCATAAAACCAGCTCTAGAAAAAAGTTACTACGTTTTATGCGATCGTTACATGTACTCTAGTTTCGTATACCAAGGACTTCAAGGAATTACTGACGAAAGACTAAAAGAAACATACAAAGGCTTGCTAAGGCCGGACGTATGGTTTTTACTTGATCTGTCACCAGAAAAATCACTTGCAAGACTATCTAGTGAAAAAGACTTATTCGAAAAAATAGATTGGCTAACTAACTTAAGAAATAAGTACTTGCAATTAGCAGAACAATATAATGGAGTAATACTTAATGCAGAATTACCTGCAGACAAACTTGCTGAAGAGTGTTATCAAGCCTTAAATGAAAGAGGACTAGTTTAACCTTTTAGAAAGCGTTTTTATCTTGTTTTACTTCAAATTATTGTACAGGTTTTTCAATGTTAGAGTATAAGTTTGTAATCCAGAATGCCGATTTGGTTAGAAAGAATCTTGAAAAAAGACAAAACCCTGAATACTTAAAATTGCTTGACGAATTATTGAATTTAGAATTCCAAAGAAAGAAACGCCAAGTTGAAATGGAATTAGCTAGGAGCAATAGAAACAAGATTAGCAGAAGTGTTTCTGAAGCTAAGAAGCAAGGAATTACCGATGTTTCCGAATTAATTTCTAAAGCTAATAATTTAGATGCTGGTTTGAAGGAAAAAGAATCTGCTGCAGAAGAAATTTTTGGTAAAATTAAGGAGATTCTTAAGAAACTTCCCAATTTACTTGATGATAATGTTCCTTATGGAGTTGATGACACTCAAAACGTGACCATCAAAGAATGGGGTTCAAAGAAAAGTTCAGGAAAAAGCCATGTTGACTGGCTATCGGAAAGAAATTATGCTGACTTCGACACTGCTTCACGAGTTGCTGGTGCTAGATTTTATTACTTAAAAGGAAAACTTGCTAAACTAGATTTAGCATTACAATTGTATGCCTTAGAATTCTTAGAAAAAAATGATTTTGAAATAATATTGCCTCCACTCATGCTTCACAAGAAAGAATATGAGGGAGTAACTGATTTGAACGCCTTTGAAGAAGTGCTTTACAAAATTAGTGACGACGACTTGTACTTGATTGCTACTTCAGAACATCCTATTGTCGCATTACATTCAGAATCAGATATTCCAGTTGAAAGCCTTCCTTTAAAGTATGCTGGTTTTTCACCTTCCTTCCGAAAGGAAGTTGGAGCACATGGCAAAGACACTAAAGGAATTTTCAGAGTCCATAATTTCAACAAAGTAGAACAAGTAATCTTCTCCAAACCTGAAGATTCTAAGAAGCTTTTTGATGAAATTTTAGAGAATACTGAAAAAATAATGCAAGGACTAGAAATTCCTTACAGGTTAGTCAACGTTTGCACTGGAGATATTGGAATAGTGGCTTCAAAGAAAATTGACTTGGAAGCTTGGATGCCTCACCAACAAAAATACCGTGAACTAGCTTCTTGTTCTAATTGTACTTCATACCAAAGCGTTAGAAGTAATATTAAGCAAGTCGACAAGCACGGAACAAAATCCTACTTGCATACATTGAATAACACTGGATTGGCTACCACAAGAACTATTGTTGCACTAATTGAAAATAACGTGAATGAAGAAAATAAACTAGTCTTGCCTAAGCCTTTAAGAAAATACTTTGGAGATCAAGAAGCAATTTAAACTCTTTTAGCTAGCCATGTTTTAGGGGTTCCATCATTCCAATAATTTTTATGATCATGAATTACTTTCCAACCTGTTTTGATTAATCCTGGAAATCTTTTCAAATCTCTAGCCGTGTTAGTTAATGCAAGTTTGAAACCGTTCTTTTTAGTCCATTTCATTCTCATTTTTTCATGTTCTGTTGAAAGCCCTCTTCTAAGATGATTTTCATCAACTGCCATTCCTCCAAAAAACACTGTTTCTTTTGGATTAATTTGTTCTCTTATTGGTTTAGTAAAACTTCCTTTATTGTAATAGTTTCTTATTGGATTTACATAACTACAGGCAACTATTTTTCCTTTCGAATCAAAAGTCGCAAAAACTTTTCCACCAGATTTTACTACGCGACTTAGTTTTCCTTTAAACCATTTTCTAGTTCCTTCTCGTGTAACTTTTTTAGACCAGTCCCTAATAATTCCTCTAATTATTAGTCTTTCAGCTTCTCGTAAGTGTTCTGGACTTGTTATTTCTTGATGAATGTATTTCATCTTTATTCCTTGTCTTTCATGTAATTAGCTAGTTCTACTACTTTAGTAGAGAATCCATATTCATTGTCGTACCATGAAAAGATTTTAGTAAAGTTTCCTTTTCCTCCTATTACATTAGTTAATTTTGAATCAATTATTGCAGTATGAGTTTCATTAATAATATCAGTAGTAACTAAATCATCTTCCGAGTATTTCAGTACTCCTTTTAATTTTCCTTCGCTTGCTTTCTTTAGTGCATTGTTAATATCTTCTTTTGTAACTTCTTTTTCTAATTCTAGAGTCATATCGGAAATACTTCCACATGGAGTTGGAACTCTTAAGGATATTCCATCCATTTTGCCTTTTAGTTCTGGAAGTACTTCTCCAATTGCTTTGGCTGCTCCAGTCGTACTTGGAACAACATTTATTGCTGCTGCTCTTGCTCTTCTAAAGTCTCTGTGCGGCAAATCCAATATTCTTTGATCATTAGTATAAGAATGTACGGTAGTAAGAAATCCTCTTTTGATTCCGAATTCATTCAACATTACTTTTAATGGTGGTGCAATTGAATTTGTAGTGCAGGATCCCATTGAAACAATGTTGTGTCTATCATTATTGTATAAGTCATTATTTACACCCATTACGAAGGTTGCATCCATATCTTTTCCTGGAGCGCTTACTATTACTTTTCTAGCTCCACTTGTAATGTGCTTGGAAGCTCCCAGCCTGTCAGTAAATAATCCAGTACATTCAATTACATATTCTACTCCATCATCTTTCCAAGGTAAGTTTAACGGGTCTTTTTCAGCGTAAATTCGTATTGGCTCGTCACCATTAATTGCAATAGTAGTTTCTGAGAAAGTTATATTTTCTTTGAAAGTTCCATGAACGCTATCATGTTTTAGCAAGTAAGCTAATGCTTCTGGTGATGTCAAGTCATTAATTGCAGTTACTTGAAAGTTTTTCCTAAACTCTTCATTATAGTAAGCTGCTCTTAAAATCATTCTTCCAATTCTTCCAAAACCATTTATCGCTATTTTTGTAGTCATGTTCAGTACAACCTCGTAAAAGTATTTTTCAAAAACATTATATTTCATTAATGTTCTTATTTTATTAAACATGTTAGTTTCTAGAACCGTATTATTGTTCTTGCCAATATTCATGGGTTATTATCTAGGGAATCTTTTTTCTGGAATTTTATTTGGCTGCATGCTTTATTTCTTCTTAGATTACAACGGTTCACTTGAATTTTTAGGATGGGAATATTGGGAACATTAAATAAAGTTTAACCCTAATAATTAAGAGGTATTTTTATGATTGAAAGAACTTTAGTAATTTTAAAACCTGATGCAGTTCAACGAAATTTAGTCGGCGAATTAATTCAAAAATTTGAGAAAAAAGGTTTGAAACTCGTAGCCATGAAATTAAGTCAATTGACTGATGAAATTCTTGACGTGCATTACGCTCATCATAAAGACAAACCTTTCTTCAAGAGTTTGAAAGACTTCATGAAGAGTGCTCCAGTAATCTTAATGGTTTTGGAAGGTCCTGAAGCAGTTTCAGTAGTTCGCTTAATGATTGGAATCACTAAGAGCAGGGAAGCTCAACCTGGAACTATTAGAGGAGATTACGCTATTAGCACTCCAGATAATTTAGTGCATGCTTCTGATTCGTTGGAAACAGCTCAAATTGAAGTAAAAAGATTTTTCAAACCTGAAGAATTGTATTCTTGGAATAGAGCTAATGAAGATTTTTTCACTAGTAATTCTGAAAGGTAATTTTTAATGAATATTTTATTGCCTTTAATCTCTAGTTTACTTGTCGCCATATCTTCTTTTCCATTGAAAAAAATAATGAAGACAGGTGAAGGTTTCAGTGTAGCCTTAATTGCTGAAGTCTTTACACTAGTATTTTTATTACCTTTAACTAATTTTTCAGGATTTGTTTTTTCTTTTTCATGGAATTTGTTAATTGCAGTAATCTTATGGATAATATTCAGCGTTACCTTGATGTTTTCTTATAATAAAGTTGATGCGTCTTCAAGACTAATTTTCTTTGGCATTCAACCCGTACTGGCCGTTTTGTTTTCAGCCCTAATTGTAGGTGAAGTTATTTCGTTTAATGTAATTATTTCAATGTTATTCGGAGCAGTAGCCTGCTTTTTCTTGTTTAAGGGCAGCGATTCTGGAATGTTTACAAAAATTGGATTCATTTTATCTTTAATAACATCCGTAGTGTTTGCTTTGGCAGGTTCTTTTGACAAGATTTTATCAAATCAATTTGGAGTTTTCAATTATCTTGCAATATTATCGGTTTGCATGATTCCAATTTTGTTCGTATTGGCTATAGCATTAAAAAAACCAGTTATAAAAAACTTGAAGAAAAACTTTTGGCGTATAATAGTATACGCACTTCTAGGAGTTTCTGTTAGTTCATTAAACTTTAATTCCTACTTGATAAACGGAGTTGGAATCACTAATTTAGTTCTTCTTTCAGCAATTCCTATAGGAATCATAATAGGATATTTTGTTGGAGAAAAAGATCATATGAAGGAAAAGATTATAGCATCTGTACTAGTAATCCTATCTGTAATAATTTTAAGTGTTTAAATGGTTGAATTAAAAATTTTGAAAGGAGAAGCATCAATTCCAGAATATAAGAGCAATGGAAGTGCGTGTTTTGATTTAAAGGCTAGTCAAAGTATTGTCTTAAAGAAGAAGGCTGTTACTCAGGTTCCTACTGGTTTGAAAGTAGAATTTCCCAACGATCATGTTCTCTTAATTTTTTCACGAAGTGGTCTGGCATCTAGGGGTTTTATCATGGCCAATAGTGTTGGAGTAATTGACAGTGATTATCGTGGTGAAATTAAAATTTTATTATGGAATACTACTGAAGAAGATTTCTTGATTTCCAAGGACGATAGAATCGCACAAGGCTTGCTCTTGAAAATAGATAAGACTACTTTCAATGTTGTTTCTGAATTGAGCAGTACTTATCGCGGTGAAGGCGGTTTTGGTAGCACTGGACTAAAATAAGTTAAGGATTATTGAATCTCCATAAGTAAGCTGCTTCCGCTAAACCTGCAACAAACCTTCCACTATAAAATGCAATCCAGTAATTTTTAGGAATTTTACTTTCAAAGACTGGAGATGAAGTAACCCAATAGATTAAAACAAATAATGCAATTTCAACTACCGCACCTTGCCACCAAAGAATCGGGAAAGCCAATTGAGAAAGAAATCCAATCATGAAAAGAAAACAAGAAACAGTAATTTCAAATACTCCCATGTAACTTTTTTTCCTTAATTCCTCATCAATATCAGTCAATAATCTTATAACTTCTTCTTCTTTATATCCTTCATCAACTAGATTGAATAAAATTATTTCTCTTCTAATTTTAGAGAGAACTTTTCTCTTTATCTCTTCTCGTCTATCCTTTAAGCTTGGCAAGTTTTTCATTTGCTAATTAACTTACTCACCAAGTATTTTAAAAGTCTATCAATTAGCCGTAAAATAATTTTAATAATCTTAATTAGAATTTAAGAGTTTAGCGGGCAGTGTAGGTTATTGTGTTTTGTAAAGTATTGTTCTTTCAACAAAAGAAAAGCTCTCTAGCTTTAAGAAAAAAATTTTCTCAAGCATAGTAAAGTTCAATGGTACATTATAAGTTTTACCTATTAGTAACGGTTAGCTGAATAACTCGCCCTTGCGGGCTTGCTGCTTACACTACCGTCCTATCAACCTCATCTGCTTTGAGGGGTAAATTTTAGTCTCGTTTTAGGGGATGCTTCGTCCTTAGATGCTTTCAGGACTTATCATCGGGCGCGTGGCTATGCGGCAATGCCGAAAGACAACCGCTAAACTAGAGGCGCCGAATCCCCGTTCCTCTCGTACTCAGGGATTCTTACCTTCAGACTAAAATGCAATTCCTGCAGATGCCACCGAACTGTCTCGCGCATGTAACTCCAAATCTTATGTTTTCGAATTGGCATGGACTATACCATCATCCTTTCACTTGATGCGAAAGGCGACTAGCGTTTTAGCCTTGCTTGTGTGAGCAAGACTCTCGGCTTAAAGCCTCAGTCTCTACGGGGTCATAAAAAATAGTTAAACTATTTAGTAGACTTCCCTCGGTATTGCCATAACATGGACAGTATATACTTATGTTAAGGTTTCACCGATATGAGCTAGTTTTATTTTTCATACTCTTACGAGTAAGCAACGCCTATATTGTTGACGTTCTGAACCCAACTAACGTGCGTCTTTAATGGATGAACAACCCAACCCTTGGTGGCTCCTGCACCACCAGGATGACGCGAGCCGATAGCGATGTACCAAACCGCGTGGTCGATATGAACTCTCGCACGCGACGAGCCTGTTACCCCCAGGGTAGCTTGTCTGTCAGACTAGGCCTCCATTAACAAGGACACTAGTGTTCGTTAACTCCCTCTTTCGAGTCTGCGACCGATTTTATTACGATCACAGTCAGGCCACCATTTGTGTTTGACCCTCTACAACGGATTTCTGAACCGTTTGAGGTGACCTTTGAGCGCCTTTGTTTTTTTATCGAAGGCATGCCGCCCCAGCTAAACCGCCCATCAGCAGTTGTCCTCTTGCGAGTAAGAAATACAGTCAATCTAGTGCAGTGTCACACTTTCGCCTATCACATTCCCGGAAGAATGTGCTTAACGGCTCCTGCATACGCTTTGCAAGACCAACCGTATTTCAACTACAAACTGCGGTTAAGCTCCATGGGGTCTTCGTTTCCCGCAGAAATTTCATGGCATG
>CABMDW010000101.1 GCA_902385045.1 uncultured archaeon
ACCCAAGCTGTTAGATAGAAACAATAACTTAACTTCTGCTATGAGAGAAGTTAGAGAAGAAACTGGAATTGGCAGAGAAGAATATAACATTCTAAGTGGAATTACAAAGAATGTTGTAATTGTTTGTGGTAATCATAACTATGATATCAAATACTATGTAGCTGTAGCTGGAGAAGAACTGGCTAAACGTGATGTATTTGAAATGAATTCTATACATGACAATGAAGTGCTACAAATTCAGTGGAAGTCTCTAAGTGAAATTAGAAGCATTGATACCATTGATAAAAAATTAGAACGAATTGTTAGAGATGTGTTCGCTGTCAGCAAGCTTTATTTTAACATTAAGTTGGACACTAATAGAACAAACATTCTATCTACATTTGAAAATGTTTATAGAAATGACCATGCTATTTTAGTTGAGGATTGAGCATAGGCTAAGCATTATCTAAGCATCGAACAGAGCATAGAACATAGCATCGAATAAATTAACGACCGTTTATTTTATTTTTTATCTGAATGTTAGTTCAGACGTTAGCTTTGATGTTAGCTCAAACCTTAGCTAACTTTAAATGACAATATAACTTCAAATAAGTTTTGTCATCATCAGTCAAATTGTTATAATCAGATAAGTTATACTCTTTATACATCTGGAAGTAATCATCCATGTGTTTAATTTCTTTAACTTCAAAACCAGCATCTCTAAATAACTCACCAAGATAATTCAAATTCACTAGATACTCTTCATATAGCTTTCCACGTGAGAATGGTAAGAGAATACCAATTTTCTGACCAATTCTTTCTAACTCTTCACTTGAATAAAGACGTTTAATTGAGTATTTAAGAATATCATTCTGAAACATATCTCTGCTTTCTTTCTCTTTAACTCCATCTAAGAATTCCATAACCTTTTGTCCATCCATACAAATTATATGAATGACTGTATGGTCATTTGAAACTTTATGACACAGTTTAACTAAATTTTGAATGTTCATCTCATCACCCATCATATAATGTATCATCAAATTGATAAAGATGTTATCAATCCCAACTTGATTGTAAATGTAGCTGTTAATTTTCTCTGAGTTTGAGTTAGCATCCTTTGAAACATCCATGTTCATAACTATAACATTAGTTTTATAGTTTGTATGTTTTAGATGCTCATATTTTCGTCTAACTAATTCAGTTAAAGCACTAGCATCAACATCAACTGAAATTAAATTTTTGACATCAGCATTTAAAAATCTACCTAAATCAGTTCCACGCCCACATCCAATATCTAAAACCCAATTTCCAGCAATCTCTCTAATCAATGATGCTTTAACTTTAGATATACAGTTAATTTGAGATTGATATATATCTGATTTGATACCAACAAAGTAATTTTCAACGGGGCCTGTCCAAATCTCTGAAAGTTTAAACTCATCAAAGTAAGAATACCATGTAATCTCAGCTACAGGATAGTCATTACCGAAATAGTTATTTTCAAAGTGTCTATCTGGTCTAATTCGTATGAAGTTCCAACCCAAAAATTCTTTGTTTTCTATGTTTGGTGAAAGTTCAATGATTTTATGATTTAGGTCTTCTGAACCTGTATAGTAAAAGAGATAAGCCAAAGGAAACGTTGAAGGTGAGAACTGAATTGGAAAATAAGGTGATTGATTATATTTGTTTTCAAAGAGTTCATGATAGAGAGGGCACTTTCTAAGTTTCAACTTTTCAAATACATCCATCCTAATGCCACTAAACAACAAATATAGTTTTGAATCTGGTTTGTTAATGTAAGGACTTTTTCCAATCCAGTTAGCTGGACATAACAGAGAATAGAAATCTAAGGTGCTATGTGCGATGTCTTTCCATTTATATGATTTAGTCTCAAAGTAAGCTTTGTTTGGTTCAGTCAAAATCAATCCATCAATTGGGTATGGTCTATCCATAACTGATTTTACACTTTTTTCTATCTCTTCAATGTTGTTTAATCTGATAACCTCATAATGTTTAGATTCACATTTGAGATTAAACATTGAAAGCTTGTCTATACATGATTGAATGTGCTTAATTCTATCTGTAAATCTCAAATTAAGCAAACTGACCCCACCATCAAACATACAATCAAAGACATAAAGTGTATTTGTCTTTTCTAGAAACTCACCATCAACTATAGTTAAAGCAGTTTGTTCCATGATAGATGACTTAATTAACTTGTTATCAGCTAAAATATAAGCTCTATCATCATGAATTACACCTAGTGCTCTAATTCCATCTGTTTTATCAGTTAGATGATAACCAATTGGTGGATAAATTTCTGAATAGATGCCATGAGTTAATGCGATAACTTTTGGTAAAAGAGACCTTAGAGTTGATGTGCCTGTTTTATTTGATAAAGCTTGTGCTACATTATCAAACACAATTTTAGATTCTGATGTATCTACAATGTTCGGATTAATTGCTCCTATAATTTTGTTAGCAAATGATGTAATCATTGTTGGTGTGATTGTATCTCTGTTTTTATCAATGAATTCAAATTCAATCTCATATGAACATAGATTTTCATTAATTGGTTGATTTAGGTCTTTGATTTCATCTTTTGTCATGGTCATAACCATTGTCATATCAACTTGCCATGAGTTTTCAAAGATAAATGAATGACGTATCTTTCGTCTGATTATAACATCATTTCCATTTATCTTAAACTCCGGAATTGGTTCTTCAACTGATACAGCTACAAAATAACTAATTGTGCCATTAATCTTCTGTTTATACAACCGAGTTTTCTTTGTGTATGTTTTAGACTTTGTATCAATATTAACTTGTTTAATTCTGTTTGAAGTTTTATCTGATATGATTACATCTAACAAATTAGAAACCTTTTCATCTGAAACTGAAATTTGTTTAGCTTTCAAGTTCTTTAGAAGTTCATTAAAAATTGTTTTGCTTGTTTTGAACCTAACTTCAAGTTCAACATTAATTTCTTTATTTTTACTTGTTTTATCTTGTAAAAGGCGCCTATAACCACTAACTAATGAATTCAACGACATGCTTATATAGTTATTACTATTTATTCTTCAAATTTACTGTTCAGAGATAAAAAACAAACATAAACTTGTCCGGCTCAAACAAACCTTTCGTTTGGGGTTGCCTCAAACAAACGTTTAGTTTGGCTACGCCTCTTGAGCAACTAAGATACAATCCCAAGTTGATGTTGTGCTATTGTATATAAAATTGACATAAAGATACTTAGATGGGACTGTTGTTATTGGTAAAGTTGCTCCTCTAGAAGCAAATGAAGTTCCCCAAGTTATTGACCTAGCTACTCCATTATCTAAAATTCTAACAGTTAAACGTTGCCCATTATATGCCGTTCCTGTTAGATTAGTTGTAAAAGATGTAATGTCAGTAGCTAGAGCTGTGATTGTAAAAATGTCAGTTAAATCTACATTGATTGTTGGTGTAGCGCTAGATGCTACTGTATTTGTTCTTGGAATTAACCCATTTGTAATGTTAGCTCTACCTCTAAATATCTTAGTTGAAAATGAACGATAGATACCAACCGAATCTACACTTGTATAAATAGTTGAACCATCTGGAGATATACACACAAAAGTAGCTGAAGATGATGGATGTATCATATATGAGTTCCATGTCAAACCAAAATCTAATGAAACATAAATTAATCCAGTTGTATTTACTGCTAATTGTATTTGGCCAGATGCTGACATAGCAACAGAAATAAAATAATCAGGAGCACCAATGACTGTCCATGTTTGACCATAATTTGATGAAATATATATCGTCGTGCCATATACGATAGCTAATTGATATTGTCCAGACGACGACATACAATTAGTATCTATTGGTCTTAAT
>CABMDW010000102.1 GCA_902385045.1 uncultured archaeon
AGTTGATGAGTTAATTAAGTTATTTTGCGATACTCTATTTAGCTCTCATTATTTAGATGAATCCTACTTTAAAAATGGCGTATGTATTACAAATTTACAATCTATTTTTAATGGAGGAACTATAATTAAGCTACCAGAACTTAACAACTATAACATGCTTATCAGAGATGGCTCATATAAATTAATGAGAGTTAGTGATATACCAACAATGATAGAAGAAAACAAAGTTATATCTCTTTTTACAGAGATAAATGAATATTCACCTTATATTCCACAATTGAATATAATGATACAGTTATATTCAAGAGTTAAAGACAAAAATGTAAATGATACAGTTTTTCATCTTATATATCGTTATATCTGTGAAATTAAGAATATCCAATATCACGTTGAACAATCATTAGACATATTACGTGATGAAATAAGGAATCACATTCCAGATTTTGATTATCTGTTTAATTTATATCAGCAGACAAGTATGCGACATTTAACTGATTATTTGAAGATTAACAACCCATTTAGTCTTCCTTCGACAGAAGACATTGAAAGTTTTAAATCATCAATACTTAATCTAGTTAGATAAAAAACTACTTTTAACAACGACCACCATAACAATACTTCATATAAACGTCATAGTTAGCTTGTTCTAAATATGTCCAAGGTGGAGGATATACAAGTTCAACATAGGCCTTGAAACGTTGAACGTTTTGAGGGTTAATATTATACATATTAGTTATGATTTTAATTGTAAATCTGGGTGGAGGGTCTTGGTTTTGAGGTCTATCACATGTCTGTGTCATATTCACACAGACTGCGATAAAGTCATTATTAAAGCACTTTTGGTTTCCAGAACACCAGACACTACAATGAGATAAACAACTAGAGCAGTCATTATACTTTAGACACTCTGGCACCGGAAATGCTAGCACCAGAGGAACAAGCAGGATAAGTGGAATATACATGTTAGTATATATATCTTTTTTATCGTTCAATTTTTAACAACCTTTAGGATAACAATACTTAAAGAAGACAGCTAGATTAGATTGTTCCTTTAGAGAATATGGTTCTGGAAAGAATGACTTGATTATACTTCTAAACTGAATTTCAGACACGGTTCCTTTATAGCCCATATAATATATAGTGTTTAGGTCATTGACTGTGAAACGTTCATCCTTTGAAGCGTTGGTTTCTTCACCTAGAACGAACCCAAGGATAACTGCTAGGGATATGAAAAGGAGAATCTTCATAGTTAAATATATAAAAATTATAATGTTCAATTTTTTAACAACGACCAGGCCAGCAATATTTTATATATACATCTAGGTTAGCTTGTTCTTTATAGGAAAAATTTCCTGGATACC
The DNA here is from genome assembly GCA_902385045.1 of uncultured archaeon. Taxonomy (GTDB): domain Archaea; phylum Micrarchaeota; class Micrarchaeia; order Norongarragalinales; family CABMDW01; genus CABMDW01. The sequence goes on from CABMDW010000102.1 coordinate 1,362, forward strand.
CCTGATGAACAAGACCTATAAAGTATTCTTGTGTTTTGCCAACACCAAATGTATTATACAAGTTGATAAGGTCTTGAATTGTAAAACGTTCATCCTTTGAAACTTGAACTGTTTTTTCATCACATAGAGCGCAACCGAGAAAAACGAACAATGGGATAAAATAGATGATTGTCTTCATTTCTGTATGTTATATACTAAATTATAGCGTTCAAATTTGTAGATACTTATCAAACATATTGATTTTAGTTTCTGGAACAAGTTTATTACATGACATTTCATACCAATTGATGTAATCTAAGTGTTTTTTGAAGAATGATAAAAGCACATTTGGATTAGATGATAATTCAAACCAATTGAGTTTATCTAAGTGTCTTTCTAAGAATGCTTCATTTAAAGCTGGATTTCTAGATAAATGATGCCACTTCACTTTAGATAAATGTCGCTCAAAGAATTCTTCTGACAATTCTGGATTTTTACATAGATTTTTCCAACTAACATTTTGGTCAAGATGACTTTCTAAAAATGTCTCCGAAGCTGATGTATTTTTAGATACATATACCAAATTGATTTGACTAAAATGGGATAGTAAGAACTTCTCAGAAATAGATGGGTTCTTAGAAAGAGTTGCCCAATCAACCTTATCTAAATGTCTTTCCAAGAATGCTTCAGACATAGAAGGATTAGATGATAACATATACCAATTGACTTTATCTAAATGTCGTTCAAAGAATTCTTCAGATAACGATGTATTTTTAGATAAATTATACCAATCTAATCTTTTATCCATGTGTCTTTCAAAGAATTCTTCAGATAAAGATGTATTAAGACCAATGTATTCCCAATCAATCTTATCTAAATGTTGTTCAAAGAATTCTTCACTTATGGATTTATTTTCTGAAAGACAAGACCACCAAACTTTATCTAAATGACTAGAGAAGAATGATTCTGAAAGAGATGGATTATATGAAAGCCTCGCCCAATTCATCTTATCTAAGTTATCTTCTATTAATTCTATAGGCATAGATGGATTACCTGAAATAATATCATTATCCATCTTTTCTAAATTGTCTTTTATGAATACCTTTGCTTTATCAGCATAATAATCTGTTAAATGTTTAATAAAATTTGGAGATATTGGTGCTAATCCTAGAATTAATGAGATAATCTGTTGTTGGATAGAAGATGAACAATGATTTATGGTTAATAGTAAATCTTCGCAAGGAAAATTCATCTGGGTTCATTTATCAGTTATATAACGTTATATTTCATACAATTCAATTTTAAATTTGAATGTATATAGGTATGTTTATATGAACATGCCTAGAAATCGCAAACCGAAACAACCAAGTGAAATTCAAAGAGTTAATCAAACTACAGTTGGAATTAGTGGTGTGTTTATCTCTAATGAACAATTTGTAGAATTAAATAACAAGACAGAAGAATTACAACAAACCAAATTTACTTTACAACAAACACAGGTGTCTTTAAAACAAAAAACAGAAGATTACGAAAAATTACAATCAGAAGTGATTCATGATGGACTAAAAACACATGATGCTAAGATAACAGAACTTGAAGAACAAAATAAAAAGCTTAGAGAAGAAAATGCCCAATTAAAAGCTCAATTAAGAGAAATCACAATTAAGATTGATACACAGAATGTGAAAATTGAAGAACTTCAACAAGACAATGAACGATTAACTAAAGAGAATGAAGAGTTGAAACAACAAGTTAAAAAACAAGGACAAGAATTAAATGAACTTAGATATCGATTAGATATGAAAGATTTTTTAGAAAACATTCATAACATAAATAGTGTATTTAGAACAACAATTTTGTATGAACAGATGAATAAACATGAAAGTGAATTGGACGCATCATTCATTCAATATGTAAATACCAATGATGATAGAAAAGAGAATATAACAAATGCTCTGAAAAATGCTAATACTCAAATTAGAGCTAATGCTTTAAAACTTTTAGATATTGCTGGTGTTAATTTTAGAGATTTTGATTGTATCAGGCGAATAAACACTAGACGAAATAATGAAGCGCATGGATATATGGATTTACAAATGATTGACCAAACAATCAATTTAGTTCAACAGTTAAATTATCCTAATCAAAAAGAAATCATAGACTTTCTAAACAGTATGAAATTATATTGCTAAAGTGTCTTTATCAAATTAAATAATAATATATGTTTTTTATAAACAATGATTATGTGGAAAGAAGAAAAGGATAGTCGTGGAAACAAAAAGGTTATCATAAATGGAAATGTTGTTGAACGAAAGGTATATAAAGCTAGATGTATCGGGTTAGATAGAAATTCTGGTGATTGGGTATCTGTAGCTAAAAATACAATGTGGAAAACACCCAATGGAAATGTTAGTTGCCCAGATATAGTTGATAGAGGCACATGGGGTGAAGTTTTTGGCTATTGGTATATAGACCAAGCACCAGTTGCTTCAACTTTGGAAAGCTTCTTCTCTGAACCTAAAACTGAAATGACCGAATTACATTGGGGAGAAATCAAAATGAAGGAAAACAAAAACGGACGATGCGTATATCACGCTATCATTTATGGATTAGATAAAAAAT
>CABMDW010000103.1 GCA_902385045.1 uncultured archaeon
AAAGTTATTGTATTAGAAAGAACAACTGTACCTGTAGCAGGAGTACTGTTTGGAAGGTTTGCTGAACCAGTACCACTAGTAGTAGCTGCAGAAAGACTAGCACTAGAAGCACTATTAAAGTTCCAAGTATCTGATGCAATGTCACCTGAATAAGTTCCGTCGTTATCAAATGCCCAAATTCCAGAACCACTTGAAACATTATTAAAACTACAATTGTTTTGTATGACGTGTAATCTATAATCTCCTTCAGGAGTCTCGTAGAAAGTGTAAAAGCTAACTAAGTTAAGTTGACCTGCTTTCAAAACTACTGCTTGTTCAGAATCTGATCCTGTTGAACCATTATTCTTTACGAAATGATAAGTGTATTGATCATATATTGTATTTGAAGCATCAGTTTGTTTTTCTGAATAATTTGCTTCAAAGACAGTATTGTAATTAGTGTACAAGTCATTAGAAACTGCACCTGGATCTTGGAAGTCTATTGAAAGAACTCCGGCAGTGTTCTTATTGTAATTAAATCTATTATTGTAATCATAAAAACTCATGTAAGGAGTTTCTCCAACAACTTTATGAATAGTGTGAGTTGCAGTAAGTTGGTAGTTAGTCGTGTTTAGACCATTATGAGTTAGATTTTGATATACTGGATTAGCGTTAACTTCAGCAGTATAACTTTGTAAAGGTTGTATCACTGCAGCACTAACTGCAGGATCATAAGTTAATTGAGTAGCACCATTAGCACAATAAGTAGTTAAGAATGAATTAATGTCAGTCATGTTATTGAAGTGTCTATACCAATTTGGATCTGAAACATTAGGCATGTTATAACTAGTTAAATCAGCCATACTGTCAGCTGCTAAACATAATGATTGAGTAACTCCAGCAGATTTCTCTGGAGTATATGGTTGTGGACGTGAGCTTGCAGGGTTGTTCGTATTTAATCCTTCAACCAAACCATGAATGGCCGTGTTGTTGACTAAAGTCATACTATGATCTTGACCGCTTTGCGGTGCATAAGTTTCATTAAGATAAATAGTATAAGCATTATTTCCATCTACACTATTAGCATCAAAAGTCCATACTGCTCTACCAATCTTAGGACTGGCGATTCCAGTACGACTCATAACTTCTTGTCCAACCCCATATTGAACAAAGAAAACATCATCCATGTAACCTCTAGAATCATCAAACTTTGGAGCTCCAGGAGTTTGATTATAATGGTTAAAGTCACTCCAACCATATTTTACTGGACCAATCACTCCACCATAAGGAGTATTGTAAGTAGATGCCGTACCAGATAGAACTCCACCGCTTACTGAAAATAAATCACTATAACCTGGGAAAACAATAATTCCTTTTCCAGTGCTTGGATCTTTAAGTTTAATTAATCCATTGCCAGGGAAAGGTGTTCCTGGAGGATTACAAGCAAAAGGACTTGCTGCATTTGGGGATGCAAATGCTAAACCAGTACCAGCAGTTGATCTAATTTGCATTCCAGCAACTTCAAGATATAATCCTCCAACTTTATTTTCTATTAGAGGTCCTTCTTGACAAGTAAAGTATCCTCCTTTGATATAAACATTCTGATAACCAGTGTAATTAGTTAAATAACTTCCAGTAGCAAGAGTAGAACCTAAATAATAAGGAGCTCCAGTAGGACTAGTAGCCGAAACATAGTAGAAACTAAAGTTTGTATGTCCAACATTAGTCCATGAATCATAAGTTACTACAACTGCTCCATCAAGACACCAACCAGCATCACCATTAGGAGCAGAAGCTAAACCACCGTTACTAACATCAATTCCTTGACATTGAGTTCCAGGAGGTAAAGTGCCACCAGCTCCACCAGCTAATACGTTTTCTGAAGCTGGAAGTTCAAATAAAACTTTTTGATTACTATTATACTTTTGAGTTCTTTCTGAATTATTAAATTCAAAGTTTAATCCCCAAGACATGTTACAACCAGCACTTTCTCCAGGGAGTAAACCTTGAGGATTTGGAACAGCAATTCCATTAGAAGGACAATAATTAAGAATATAACAAGGTTGACCTATACCCGGAGTAGTACCATTAAGGAATAAACAATTATTAGGACTACTACAAGTAATTCCACTCATAGCACTACAACTTGTAAATTTATACGTTATTAGAGAATCTGCAGTTTGAAGTTGTGAAGTTCCGGGCCACTTAGATAATTGGAAGGCAGTAGGATCTTGAGCTACAAGAGCAGAAGTTCTAGCTACATTAACGTAATTTCCAATATCATCATCATAAGTATAATTGAAAGTACTACCATACTCTGGATTAGGAGTATTACGAGGAGCAGTTAGACTAAAACCAGAACTTAAAGGCAAAGAATGACCAGTACTAGCATTCAATAATAAGTTTTCACAAGAAAAGTTAGTATAATTGTCACAACCCATGTTGTGTGGTAACGTAAAGTTTTGAGATTGGAAAGTAGTGTAGTTATTATCTTCATACAAGAATTGATTATTAGTTGCATTACAGAGGTAACAATCATTAACCTGAGTAACATTAGTAAAACCACCAATTGGTAGAGTTTTCAAACACTCAGATAAAGTACAAGTATAAGAGAAAGAATAATTTCCAGTAGAATAACTGTTATTATAAGTATCAGTACCACTACCACTGAAATTATAGGAGTTTCCAAAAGTCAAAACAGAATTAGGAATTGAAGCACAATATTCTCCAGGATAAGGAGCTAAACTATATGATCCAACGAACTTACCACTAGAATTATATACGCTTACACTACCTGAACTAAAAACTGCACCAAAAGGATTATTTGGGTCTTGACTTGTAAAACAAGCTAGAACATCAACTGAATAAGGTTTGCATTGAATACCTAAACCTGCAGGACCTTGATCCTGAACACCACAAGTTCTATCATTTTGAGTTCTATTATCACGTATGCAATTTCCACATGAATTGCAGGCAGTAACTTCAAAGATTAAGCCAGTAGTACCTAAATCAGTTTTTGCACCAAAATTCTTAGTAGTATGAGAATAAGTGTAAGAAGAAGAACTGTCAGAATCAATCCACGCTCCAGTACTCGCATTATATATGTCTATAGTATAGTTTGTCGTAACATTTGTAGTAAAAGATATTTGTGTATTACTTGAAAGGTGAGGATTGCAATAAGGGAAGGTAGTAAAGTTTATTGCACTACAAGTTGAATCATTAACAAAATAAGAATCATCATGAGAACAAGTTGCAGTTCCAGCATAATTGCTAGTTCCATCGGTCAAAGTTACTGTTACGGTAAAAGGACTTGCTCCACTTGCAGTTCCAGTGTAAATATTACCTGCCCCTGCACCAAAAGTACAACTAGTTCCAGTAGTAGTACAAGGAGCAACATAAGCTGAAGCTGCAGGAGGATTAGCAGGAGGGCACGTAAGAAATGCAGTCCAAGTATAACCACTACCTAGATTCCAATTACAACTTACAGTAGTAAAACAACCAAAAGGAAGTGGAGTTGCAGTAGGACTAGGAGTTGGAGTAGGCGTTACAGTTTCTTTTACTTTTTCTTGAGGAACAGCATTATTCAAAAAACTAGTAATCTGTCCTACTTGAACATTTTTAGCTAAATATTTTTCATTATTAAAAGAAATTAAACTAGTGGCAATAACTAAGAAAAGAATGCTTAAAATTAAAAGTAAATATTCAAAAGTTCCTTGCGATTTAAATCGTCCGTTCATTACACCAAAATTAATGATTAAACCTTTAAAAAACATACGTCTAAAAAATCAAATTAAAGAAATGCATTTTAACGAGATTTAAAAACTTTGAAAACACAAATTCATTATGCAAAAAGGTGAAGTGATGAACTCAAAAATAATTTCAATAATTTTGTTAATGTTATTCGTAATTTCGTTAAATGTTAATGCTAAAAATTTAAATACGCAGACCAAAAATTTAAACAAATACATAAGTAAACAAATAGACAATAATTACTACGCAATTAATTCATACAATAACAATGATGATGTTTTAATATTATTCAAAAATATTGATAGCACGACTGCAAAAAAAATACAACAAAAATATTTTACTTCACTAACTTATTCATATTATTCTAAATATCTACGAATTCTAGAAGCAACAATCAAAAAACAAAACTACAATAGAATAACTGAAAAAAATACTATAATGCCGAAAGCAACAGATACTCCACAACAAAATTATCTCGCAAAAAACATAATGACGGCACGAAAAAACCTAAACGCTAAAACAATAACTAGTACAAATGTTGTAAATGCAATTAATCAAATAACTGTTGCAAAAACAATAAATTCAAATCAACAAACAAGCGTAAAAAAAGTAAACCCTCCGATAACTCTAAGTGCAATGGGAAACAAAATTCAATATATTTTTGAAGGAAAAACTCAAGCACAATGGGCAGCAGCAACAAAACTACTAGGAGACCAAACAAAATTAGCAATAATAGATGCTAATGGAATTCTTGCAACTCACGACGATTATGCAAATAGAGTTATTTGGAATGATGGAAATGATCAAATATTCACTTATCATGGAACAGAGGTCACAGGAATAGCAGTAGGATCAGGAGCAGATTCTGCTGGTGAACTAACAGGAGTAGCACCAAAAGCACAAATATTATTAGAAGGATTACAAAGATGGACTACAACTTCAGATGCAGCAGCATCAAATTCAGCAATTTCTGCAATATCATCATTAGTCACATATTCAGAAGCAGGAGCAAATCCTGATGTTGGAGATGCTTGCAATACTTTTAAAAACGAATTTTACGATCGAGGAATATTATTAACAGCTGCAATCGGAAGCAGTGGTTCAGGATTTGAAACAATAGGATATCCGGGTGGCTGCCCTCAAAGTATTGGAGTAGGAGATTATAATCCATTAACTAACACATTAGATTCAATCAGCTCTAAAGGTCCTTCAAAATACTATGACCTATTAATCAAACCCGATATTCTTGCACCAGGTTCAGGTGGAATTTGTACTACCTCTTCTGCTCAAAATCCTGCAACTTGCGCCAACAACGGCAATCAATGGTACATTGGCTTTGGTGATCCTTCTGCAGCCGCTCCTTTCGTGGGAGGTGCAGTTGCTTTGTTAAAACAAAATAATCCTACATTGACTTTAGATCAAATTAAAAGCGCAATTGTTAATTATGCCAATGACTTAGGTCTCACTGTTTTTGAACAAGGAGGTGGAACGTTAAACGTAAGAAGAGCAAAGGATGCAGTCGTTTACTTTACTCCTTCTACTTTAAGCATAACAACTAATGTTACTAATTCCAATCCTCAAAGTGGTAGTGTTACTCTAGATAACAACGGGTTAGACAATATTGGAGTCAAGATCAGATTCAATCCTTCTTACAACATTAATGCAGGTAATGCTAAATTCAATCATTTAATTACTTTTGATAATAATAATTTCTGTATTTCTTCTGGAAGCACTCAACCAGTAACTATTACTGTTGACGGTAGTAAGGTTTCTGAAGGAGTTTATTCTCAAAGATTATTATTTGACTTATATGATAATTGTGATTTCAGTGCTGCTCCAATGGAAACTGCAGCCTTGCCTTTAGCTTTTAGAAAACAAGGAGCAGCGGATAGTGCTAGGAATTTGAACGTGCAAGTTCAAGTTGATAACAACTTATTGAATCAGTATCCTGGTTTTACTTTAAAGAATCCTTCAGACTTGCAAGTTAATGGAGTAATTTTAGATTCTAATAATAATCAACTTGACACTTTTACTTCAACTACTTATGCTAAGGCAATGAGTGTTAATACTTTAAAAGTTTTAGTTTCTGCAACTGCAACTTTAACAGATAGTCAAAATAATAAAATGATTGTCAGAAAATATGGTTTGTATCCTGTTGATTTTAGTTTAACTGCAGACATGAAGGTAAACGTAGAATTAGGTTCAGGTTCCTCCACTGATTTTAACTTGAAAAATATTGTCACTGCTCAAGGAACAACAATCAACAACATTTACATTAAAAGCACGGGCATGATCAATGATGATTATACTTTGCCTGGCGCAGACTTGTTAAAAGTGATTAATGAAGGTGTAGATTCTAGTTACTTGCAAAGCGACATGCTGGTCGTAGGTAGTGCTAGTGAAAAATTATTGTTCGGACTTTATTCCATAACTCCAGGAAGCACTGATGCTTTTAATTCTCAAGATTTCGCTAACAAAGTTTTAGACTTCAGTCAAGGCAGTCTTAAAACTTCTTTAGGTAATTTGAATTTAGTATTAGAAAGTAAAATTAATGGAATTTCATTCCAGAATACTTACACTCCTACTGCTTCAACAATTTATTACATTAGAGGAACTTGCACTACTTGTGATTACAATGGAGCTATTACTGCAACTAGTCCAGTTAATTTTGGAATTAGTTTTGACTTGCAAAAAATTGTTAATCCTATTAAAGTATTTGATAAAGTACAGCCTTTTGCAGTTCAAGGTCAACTTCAAAAAGTTACCACTCCAAATTCGGGTGGAATTATAAGTAATTCTAAAAAAGTTAGTCTTAATTTAGATTTTACTCAATACAAGGATCCAGGAATTACGGGTTATTATTTTGATGGAACTGGAAGAGTTAAAGTTACTCAACCAGATTCAAGTATCGCTACTGGAACTAACTTAAATAACTTATTAGACTTTGGCAGTCCAAGTTCAAGTACTCTTTCAGGTTTCAAAGTTTTGAACGGAGAGTACACTATAGAATATTTTGCTGATTCAATTTTAGCAAATAGTTTGTGCAT
>CABMDW010000104.1 GCA_902385045.1 uncultured archaeon
GAACTTTAGAAAGAACTGAAGGAGGAATGACTACTCCAGGATCATATAAAACATCTTCAGCAGTTAAACTTCGTTTACCTCTCTTAGTTAATGGAATTCCATGAACAATTTGCAAAACTTCCTTCCAAGTATGATTAGTTTGAGATAAAAAAAATGCGGCTAATGCTTGCTTTTCTTCTGCTATTTCTTTATTCTTGGCTTTTGAAGCAAGTATTGCTGGAAGAGTAATATCCTCCCCTTTAGATTCTAATTCTTTTAATCTAGCAATAGCTTTTCTAGGAGTTTGTTCTGAAACATGACTAGGCATTAAAGAAATTAGGTTAAACTACTTTTAAGAGTAATTGATTGAAAAATTTCTTTTAGTAAAATCAACTAACATGCCTCTTCAATGTTATTAATCTATTCTGCAATCTTTCAATATGCAGATTATTTTTGAATTTTTTCTCTAATTTTACTAGATTATTTTCAAATCCTCTCAAAAACTCTCGCTTGTTTTCAAGAGATTCATCAACGAATCTCAATTCTGTAGAATCAATGGCATTACTCAAATGCAAAACTAACTTCTTATTAGTTTCAGCATCAAAATAAGCTCGCTTTATCAGAACTTCCTTCTTCTTACCATCAGGCAAACTCTCAAGATTTTCTAATCTAGGTGATTGAGTATTCAAAACTTCAGTAGTCAAATGTAAAGTTAGCAGCTGATTAGCATGATCATAACCAGCATTATACGGATTTCGTTTATCTTTCTTAATCCAAGCAGGATAAACTCTCTCAAAACTATGTAACATGAAATAATTATCCTCAGAATACTAATTAAGCCATTAACACGACAATAATTCCTATCAACGCGTATTGAACTAAACTATATCCAGTATCAATAAAAAATAATTGTCTATTCTTTTTCTCGAATAAGACATTATTCAATCCAGTAGTGTAAGCAAAACCAAACCACAATAAGACTACTAAAGATAACACATCTACAATACTAGTAATTTGAAGCAAACCAATTAATTGAGCTAAAACAAATGAAACAATCAAAGCTGAAATGAAGGCCTTAACATAAGTTACTCCCATGCCAGCTTGCATGGCTTTAATCTCCTTAGGAGACATTTTATCCATTCCACATAATTTCATGAACTTACTTCCAAAAACAGGCTTGCAATACCAAAGAAATCCTAAAGCCATTGAAACAATTCCAGAAACTAATATAGCCAACCAATTTACGCTAACAAATGAAATCATAATACAAAACACCTTCAAATTTACAGTAAAAACAATTATCCAATAATAGAATATAAATTAAAGGTTTCAGAACCTTCTCATTAATTCTTGCGTACCTTACCTATTTTCACAAGTTTGCGTTTGTCCTCCTTAGTCAAAGGCTTCAAGTCTTTAGGTAAAGGCTTCAAATTCAATCCAAATTTTAAATTACTAGGTTTTTTGGTTAAAACTTTATAATTTTTCATGTCCCTGCGTAACTTGCTAATATTCTTCTTAAAGAAAGCCTTCATTTTACTATACTTTTCAGCGCCCAAAACACTCTCAATGTGATGATATAATACGTACCTGATTAATCGTATTTCACTATCATTAAGATAATCTTGAAAAATACGTTTATCAGAATTTTTAAACGAAAACTTAAAACCATTCATTATAACTTCATGATTAGTCAACAAATGAGAATCAGTTAAATTATCAAGTAATCTACCATTATGACCTGGAAAATCATAAATATATTTTTGTAAAGTATTACTTTTTTTAGCTTCACGCAAATGCTTTAAATGCTCTTGCAAAAGAACAAAATACGCATGAGATTCAAAAGATTCAGTATAAGCATTCTTCCCAAAGAATTTAGTATAATCTTCACGAAGTTCTTTCCGCATTAAAGCATCTATATTTTGATTATCTTTAACATCTTTTCTATCAACCAAATGATAAACAATGCTAGCATGATCAACTAAACTACTTACTTTTTTCGTCAAAGGAATATGGTTTTTATTCAACCACTCTAAAAACATGTTCTTAAAAATATAATATCTCTGCCATTCTTCAGAACGATTGTCTTTTTTCCTCTGTTCTTCAGCCCTCTCTAGAACCCTAAAGTTAGTAGGATTATTAGGGATAAAAGACTCATGCGACTCATATTTCATTGTAATAATAAAACAATGCAACTTAAAATGATTTTCAATGAACCAAAATATTTACTTTTTCTTAAAATATTTTTTCATTTTAGCCCAATAATAAGTTTTCCAGCCACCTTCATAATTCTTTATTTGACTTAATGGAACTTTAGTTTGAATAAAAGTCAATTCAGTTGCATTACCTTTTTTCTTTAAAGCAATTTTAATAATAGAAGGAGGATAATCTTCAGGCCACTCAGTAGTAGTCCATTCTTGAACTATCAACTTGTTCTTAGTAAGTTTTATTGTTTTTCCAAAACTATAAACATCATTAGTAAAAAATCTTCCATTAACTTTTCCAGCATTTCCCGTAGCCTTATAGCCAGTAAATTCAGAATGCTTTTTAGAATCAAGAAAAGCTTCATAAAATTCTTCAGGAGAACACGAAAAAACATCAACTTGCTTTATTGTACCAGTCTTTAACATGCCTTACACCTTTCAACATCATTTATTTTGTCTTATGCCGCTTTTTGAGTTTCTGAAAATACTCTTCCACTCTTGAAATAACAGTTTTACTCCTAAATTCTTGAGGCATAATTGCAGCCCTAGAAAGTAAAGTATTTTCAGAATCATTTATGCGTTGCAACTTAATTTCAAATCCTTTAATGAACGATTTTTTAAATTCAGGATTTTCAACTTTACTCAACAAAGCTTCAGTTTCTTCCACTTTTTTTCGATAAGCTTCAGAATTAGCAAGTACTTTATCATCGTTAATTGACTTCAGCCTTTCTTCATAACGATACAATCTAAGTAAGTTTGAAGCGTGAACTTTTCCTGCTTGAAACGCATGACTTGATTTTTCCCAGATTTTCATTAACAGAATAAGTTTAGCCGTATTATTATCTTTATTGTTAATTACTCTAAATTAGTTTGATCTCTTCAGTTAATGCATTCTCCTATGCATTCCGTACTTTCCGAACATTCTACTGCCGAATCCACGAGTATAATTTACGTTAGTATTATTCATGAATCCCTTCATTTTAGGAAAATTAAAAGTAAAATTACCTGAATAATTTCCTTTCATCCAATTAAAACGATGACCGTGTTTAGTGAAATTCATTCCAGTAAAATTAAAAGAATGGTTTGAAAAATTGCCTCTAGTCCAATTAAACATGTGGTTCATAATTCCTGGCCTAAAAATAAAACCATGAAATGCAGTAACCAAACCTCCTAAAGTTATCAAAGCGATCAATGCAATAATCCAAAATTTCATATTATTCACTAAAAATAACTTGCTTATCCAGTCCCCACCAATCATTCCGGATAAACAAGACTAATTAATTTCAATTAAAAGCTTTAAAAGCGGGGTGGACTCTACGTCCATAATCAACACAATTAAAAAAATAATTATTTGTTTAAAGAATCAAAAAGTCTTTTGGTATCTTCTACTCTTTTAATAATTTCTTTTGCATGGTTAAATTGAAGTATTTTGCCTTTATCTTGAAACGTTTTAAGAATCACTTCAGCATTTTTTTTAAAATCTTCTTCAATTCTAGGCAATTCATCTATTTTATGAATTTTATTAGTTGACTTACAATGAGTATAATAAACTTCAAGAAATGCTGCAGAACCATAAAACGCATGAGCTTCTTCCGTAATTAAACCAGATTTATTCAAATCCTGTTTATAACGAGTTAAAACACGACGATCATGAAACTCATTAATTGAAGGAAGCTTGTAATCTTTAACCATTAGAATAAAACCCTTCTAAACTTATTAAAAGTAATTATTTTTTCTTCTCCCATTTTTCAGCGTCAATAAAATAAGTGCCTAAAGGATTTTCAATTACTTGAACATCACGCAATACTAAATTAGCTTCAACCAATTTTGAATAAACTTTTTTTCCTACGAAATCCTCTAATAATTTATTAGTTTCTTGCCTTCCGACTCTTGGAAACCTACGAAATTTCCCTGAAATAAAATCAGTAACCAAATAACCTTCCCCTTTAGAATCCAAATGAACTGCTACAGGAGTTTCAGCTTTCAAATGATTATGCTCACCTAACTTTTCTTTTAACTCAAACAATCTTCTCGCTTCATCACTTAAAGAATTAGTTTTTGGTAAGACGTTTTTACTAATGGTACGCAAAAATAATCCTCTTTCTTCCATTTTTTCAATTAATTTTGCGTCACTTATAGCTCTAATGTTTTTACTAGCATTCAAATGACCTGAAAATTCATTGATAAAGTCTATTACTTCACTAGGATCATGCTTGTTTGAAAACAATACTAACTTGTCTCCATTAGTTAAACTGTAAAAATTTAATTTACCTATTTTTCCTGGTTTTCGAGAATTAATTAAAGTAAATTTCATAGAAATCTTCTTATTTAACAGCAATAAATCATACTTTCTTAATTACAAATTCAATATTGAATTGCAAATCTGTCGAAAGTTTCTTTTCATCAGCTCCATTTCCTAATACTCTAAAAGTAATTGGATAAAATTTTAAAGCATTATTAGTTTTTCCTTTCAGCATAAAATAAAAATTAGAAAGATCGTTATTGAAAGAAATTATTTTACTTTCATTATTGACGTGTACATTCCAATCATTTACTCTTCTGTTAAATTCAGCAATATTAGGATTTTTACCTATAGCTTCAGGCAAGCCAGTCAAAGGATTAACAATAATACTAGTAGCATCAATTCCAGTCATGCTACCAAGAACTGTTTTACCGTTAACGTCTACATCAATTAAGAAGCCATAATTATTTCCTTCCCGATCAGTTGCAATCAAATAATCCGGATCAACACCTAATTTTTCTTTGTCAATTGAAAAATCTACAGCATCCAAAGTACCAGTAAATTTCTTATGGTTTTTAATGTAAGCAGAAAATGAATTAACAGGATTATCATCTGAAAGTAAGGTAACTGAACCGTATTTTGCATTAACTTGTCTTAAATCATCATAATTCTTGATAAAAATCTTGGAAAAATTAGCATCACTAATAACGGAAAGCGAAGCATGATCTATTTTGAAAATTTGATTTGACGCATAAAAATTGTTTTCTTCTTGAATAGTAAGAGGAAGTGAATACAATCCCATAAAATCTTTAACATTAATCGGATTACTGTAAGCATTGCAAACATAAACCTTAGGAGCATTAGAACCTGAAATAGTTGATTCACTAAAACCATTGCAAGAATAATTCCAAATTATTTGATCTGAAAAACTAAAACCGCTACTAGACCCAAAATTTGCTTTACCATCAACCTGTAAATAAGTTTCAAAAGTTCCTAGGCTAAAAGCATTAATAAACAATCCAAGAAAACTTAAAAAAAAGAAAATCTTCAAATTCATTGAAAACATCAACACAGGATAATTAGAGTGAAGAACTATTTAAAACTACTAAACAGAAAAAATGTTTTTCTATTGAACTTATATATTCAACAGCTCAAATTAATTCATTACATGGACATTCTAACAATCATTATTGGCATAATTATTTTCATTCTAATCTTAGTAATATTTTTTAATCTCCGAAAGAAAAGCAAGGAACCAGAAGAAGAAAATGAAGAAGAAGAGGAAGAAGATGAAGATTCGGAAGATGAATCTGAAGAAGATGATGACGGAGAAGATGATGCTGGAGAAGGAGCATAACCAATTATTTCTTCTTTTCAGTTAACTTAATTTGACTTCCACAATTTGGACAATTAATGAACGTAAATTTTGGTTCTGCTACTGGAAATAAAAAACTTATTCCATCAACAATTTTAGGTATCTTAACATAACCCGCATTCAAATCTATAATAGAATGCCAACCGCATTTAGGACAAGAAATAGAATTATTTTTCACTCAATAATTAGGAGTTCAGCAATAAAATTCTTATTTCCTGGGTTTTTGATCTCTTTTATTTTTGTAATCTATTTTTCCTGAAGGCCTCTGGCTTCTTTTTGTTCCTATAAATGCTTGACTTCTTACCATAATTCAATCACAAAGAATATAGGAGCTTAGAATATAAAAGTAAAAAACTTAATAGATCAGATTCAATAATGGCAACATATTTTCCACTTCAAGGATTTATTTTAATTCTAGGAATAATTGCATTCGGAGCAACTTACTTAATTTTTAAAACATTCTACAAAATTTTCAGACTCAAAACTAATGCTTTATTTTATTTCATCGTAATTGCTTCTGCACTCTTATTCGTAATTGGAAGTGCTTTAGAAACTTTACATACTGAAATTACAAGGGAACTTTACGTTGCTTCAGCAATTTGGGCAGGAACCTTATTTATTGCATTCTGGATTGTCCTTTTAGTTCTTTTAGCAAGCATTTTCGTTTCAATACAAAACAAAACTTTTGGATTCGTGCTAATAGGAATAATAATTTTACTTTCAATATACGCGGTTTATCATTCTTCAGACACTCAAATACATGAAACAAGTCTGACGACAAAGAAGTTCAATGAAAGCTTGAAAATAGTTGAATTATCAGACTTGCATTTAGGCGCAGTAAGAAGTACGAGTTTCGTTAGAAAAATTGTTGATTTAACTAACTCGGCAAATCCAGACATAGTCGTGATTGCAGGAGACTTATTTGATGGCACTGGAATTTATGATGAAAATATTTTAAGTCCATTCAATGACATAAAAGTTCCAACTTATTTCATTTTAGGAAATCATGACATTTACACTGGAACAGAAGTAGTCTTAAAATACATTAATTCAACTCAAATACACGTCATAAGAAACAACAAAGTCGATTATCGTAACATTCAAATCATCGGCATTGATGATTCAAGTGATCCATTGCAAGCTCCAGATAGACTTGAAAACATTAGTTTCGATAAAAACAAATATTCAATATTATTATACCACAGGCCGGATGGTTTTGAACAAGTAAGCAATGAAGGAATTGACTTAATGCTTTCAGGACATACGCATGCTGGTCAAATATTTCCATTTGGAATACTGGAAAACTTATTATTATACAAGCACTTGAGTGGAGAATATTCTTACAATAATAGCAATTTAATTGTCTTGGAAGGAGTTGGAACATGGGGGCCTCCAATGAGATTAGGGACTGACAGTGAAATAATGTTAATAAAAATCAACTCGTAAAATGATTTTCACTAAAAACATGCTTTATATACAGCTTATTATTCTACGACGTCAATATATATACTATGAAAGTTGAAAAACCACGTGAAACTAAGAAAGACAAGTTTGCACGACTAACAAAATACTTTAAAAATCGTGAAAAAGTCTTAGCAGATAAAGGCAAGAAAAAACCCAAGAAAAGTACTGGTTTTGAATTACTTGAATCAGATCCTAATAGAAAAATGAGAAACGACAGGTAATTTTTTAGAAATCACTATTTAGAGGACGAATTAAAGTGACTGAAAAAGAATTTGCCTTAGGCTTAGAATTTGAAGTTCCAGTAGCGAAAGCAATACTGGAATTTGGTTTCAGAGAGTTTACTGAAATACAAAAAAAAACTATTCCACTAATTCAGCAAGGAAAAGATGTTATAGGACAATCAAGCACTGGATCGGGTAAAACACTAGCTTTCGGAATTCCTTCAATGGAAAAAGTTGAAAGATTCAAAGGAATTCAATTCCTAATCATAACTCCAACTAGAGAATTATGCGAGCAAGTAACTAGAGAATTAAGAAAAGTTTCAAAATACAAGAGCTTAAATGTCAATTCTCTTTACGGAGGAGTAGACATTAAAACACAATTAGGAGCTATGAAATATGCTGAAGTAGTTGTTGCTACTCCTGGAAGACTATTAGATCACATTAAAAGACAATCAATAAACTTAGAAAAACTTAAAATTTTAGTCTTAGATGAAGCAGATAAAATGCTTGAACTAGGATTCATTAATGACGTTGAAAAAATACTTGAAAAACTACCTCAGGACAAACAAACGCTCTTATTCAGTGCAACTATTCCTCAAAAAATACAAAACCTAACCAGAGAATACATGCGAAGTCCAATAAGAATAACAACTAAAAGTTACGTTGACTCAGGACAATTACTACATTTTTATTATCCCGTAGACCAAAAAGATAAGTTCTCATTACTCGTACAATTATTGAATTTAGAACAACCGAGAATGTCACTAATATTTTGCTCAACAAGAAATATGGTTGACGATTTAGTAGACAATCTTGCAAAGTATAACATCAAAAGCATGGGATTACACGGAGGCTTAACTCAAGAACAAAGAAGAGAAATAGTACAACAAGCTCATGCAATGAATGCTAAAATTCTAGTTGCCACGGACGTTGCAGCAAGAGGACTAGACTTCAAAGACATTACTCATGTTTTTAACTTCGACATGCCAAAAACAAGTAGCGAATACATTCACAGAAGCGGTAGAACGGCAAGAGCAGGAAACCAAGGCAAAGTCATTTCATTAATTAGCTTGAGAGATCAAAACAATTACAAACAAATAATTAAAGATGAAAAAATTACTATAAGAGAACTTAAAGTTCCAGGTTTTAACAAGCTTAAGTTCCAAATGACTCACGGAATTGAAGATAAAGATCGAAAAGAATTTTATCGCAGGGACTTAAAACAAGAATATAAGAACGGGCAAAACTTTCGCAACAATAATTATGGAAACAGACGTGATTCACACAATAAAAGATTTGGAACCACTAGATACAAGAAATTCAATAGAAAAAATCGTTAGATAATTAGCGTTTCTTTATGCTTTTTTTAATAGACTTGTTTATGTGTTCTACTTTCAGATGAAGTTTCTCTAATTTTTTCAAATTACTAGCATGCTCATCATTTAACTTCTTTTCATCTTTAGTAAAATCATCAAACTTATCATTTATTTTATCAATAGTATCAGTAAGTGAATCGTGAGAGTCGTTCGCGTCCGCTTCAACTTTTTCTTCTTTTTCAAGTCTTTCAGATATTTTTCTCATTCTAGAAATATACAAGAAAGTTGCAATAACTAAAACAATAATGAAAATCCAAGAACTATAAGTTTTAACTGATTGAACAAAACCAGTACCATCATCAGGCATTAGAAAAATAGCTATAAGAAAACCTATTGCAATAGTAATGCCTCCTTGAAGCAGACTTGAAGTAAAAGCTGCGTCATGCTTCAAATCATCTTCAACTTCCTTTCGGCTCACTTTTCAAATTAGAGTCTAATTACTTTAAAAAACCTATGAATTCAATTTTCAGTTAATTCTTTCTTTAGTTTAGCCAATTCTTCATGTAATTGCTTATCTTTTCCTGCAGGATCGTCTCTAGCTTTAACTTCTAATTGTGCGATTCTAGCTTTCAATTGTGCATGTCGTCTTGATAAATCTTTTTTACTTGCTCCCATTACAATCACTTGAATCAATTACAGTAAACTCAAATATAAAACACCAGTCTAAGTCTCAAAAAATATGAAAATAAGTTATAAAGATTTATATTTACAAGTGATGAAATCATTTAGAAGTCTTTTCAGATTTAAAACAAAATAGTAGGTTTCAATGAATTTAGCACTCAGATATACCATATTTTCAGTTGTAGTTCTTGCTTTAAGTCTAGGATTACATTACTGGCTATTGAACAGCATTTACACCTACTTTGATTGGAATATGAATGTTGCATTTCATATTGTAGTATTTTGTCTAGCAATAATATTTCCATTGGGAATGACGTTACAAAATGCCATTGATAGTAAATTAACTAGAACAATCTACTGGTTTGCATCTGCATGGCTTGGATGCGTAATACTTGTTTCAGCAATATTATTAACAACTCAAATAATCAGCTTAATATTTTTCATTCCTGAAGAAATCAAAGGATTAGTAGTAATAGCCAGCTTTTTCTTATGCGTTTGTGCTTTCTTGTATGCTAGAATGATTAAAATTGTAAGATACACGTTAAAATCTTCTAAAATAAAAAAGAATTTAAGAATAGTTCATTTATCAGACTTGCATATTGGACCCATTTACAGGGAATCAAACTTAAAAAAAATAGTTCAAATTACAAATTCATTAAAACCAGATTTAGTAGCAATAACCGGAGATTTACTTGATGGAACAGCAAGATATCGTGAACTTGACTTGCTAAAACCATTAAACAACTTGAAAGCACCAGCATATTTTGTCTTCGGAAACCACGATTTTTATTCTGGAGAAGAAAAAGTATTAAGACTCTTAAAAGCTACTAAAACTAAAATCCTCAGAAGCAAACTAGTAGAAACAAAAGGAATACAATTAATTGGAATTGATGATAGCGAAAACAAACATCATGCTCCAGCTGAATTAAAGAAAATAAAATTCGACAAGAAAAAATATTCAATACTATTATACCATAGACCTCAAGGCTTGAACAAATGCAGTGAAGAAGGAATAGACTTAATTCTCTCAGGACATACTCATGGAGGACAACTATATCCACTAATCTTAATTGACAAATTATTCAATGAATACGTTAAAGGAATGCATCAGTACAAGAATACTAAAATAATTGTTTCACAAGGAGTAAACACTTGGGGACCGCCAATGAGAATGGGAAGTCAATCTCAAATAATAGAAATAAACCTACAACCCCAATAAGCAAAAATCATTTTAAATACTAAATAAAACTTAGTTATCTATGGAGCTTTTTAATTGGTTAAAACCGACTGTAATCAGTACAAAAGGAACTAATAATTCCTTCTGGAAATCAACTTCAATAATAGTAATTCTTCAAGTAATCAGTTATCTTATTACAATATTTTTACTGCCAATCGTATCCATTCAAGCTTTTAATCGTATTTCTTCAATAGGCGCTACAAGTATTTGGTTTATGCTAGCCACTCTAGCCTTAACTTTCATATATGTATTTATTTTGAGTTTATCTCACAAAATTTTCAAAGGATCATTCGAATTTCTTAAATTCTTATCTCTAAATTCCTGGTTAAGCGTTATCGGTTTTATCATGGGATTAGTTTATTATCTTGTTAGCACGATTTTTAGTTACAACACAGCTACAATCATCATAGGAATCACATCCATAGCACTAGGAATATATAATTTAGTTTGTTTTTATTATCTGTACAAGAAATTAAAATCAAAACATCCAATATGGAGCATAGTATTGAGTTTTGGTTTTCTAATCATACTAGTAATAATATGTTTTACCTTATTCGCAATATTCTTTGCATCAAACTTCATAAGTAGTGTAAGCACGCAATATACCTTAAATCTGCCAACATACTGGACAAGTAAGTCAGTTAATGGCTTTGAAACATTCACACACGGCAATTCAAATGTC
>CABMDW010000105.1 GCA_902385045.1 uncultured archaeon
AAGTCATAGCATCAGGAAGATAATCATGAATAATTAAAGCACTAACTAACTTTACAGCTTCCTCTGGATTTGAATGAACCTTGGAACTAATCTTCTTTAGATATTCCTTAGTTGGCATGATAAATGAAACACCAAAACTTCCACGACCAGCATTAAGTGATTGAGTAAGACAAAGTTGGTCAATGATTTCAGCCAACTTTGGTTCCTTTGTCTCAATGTAAGGCAGGATACGACAATAACGTGATTCTTCTCCCTTCTTAGAAGCCATTTTTCAAACACTATATATGAAAGATTATAAAACGAAATATCAAAAGGAATGAGAAAAAAAATTAGAGGATAATATAACTAGACATATATAGCTATCACTTCATTTCCAAAATCAAATTAACACAACAATTTCTTTCTTAGCTGGATGTATCAACAGTTTTACAGAAAATGTGTTAATATATAGAGATGATAGTTGATTACATTTTATCTAACTACCAAACGAATCCTCTAACTTTTATCAAAGCATTAAATAATTATAACAATGAAGAAGAGGATGAATTTGGGTCTTGTTATGATAACAATGAGTTAATGTCATTTCTTTTTAAGTCAATTTTTGATAATATCTGTGGCACTTACCTAGACGTTTATCTGTTTGATGGAAAACAAGAACATCAGTTGGTAGTTCTAAATTATCAATCTAAATTTGTTCTAATCCAGATGAATGATGGTTATCTTCAAATTCTATCTCAATTGTCATCATTCTCAGATAAACAGATATGTGAATTAAGCAACAACTTGTATAGAACTAACTCATTTTACATAACTCATAAACAACAATTCTTTATAAACAAACCTGAAATAATACAAGCTAAATACACAATTTTAAATTTGAACTAAACAAAAATGTAGATTACAACCATGTCAAAGTTAATTGAAATCAAATATAAAGACCAGAAGCTCCCAATCCGCACTTCATTTAATGACCTGATATACAGATTAGAAGGTCTTGACAAAATTCAAAGAATTAGATTTACAGGAGCGGATGGAGAGCAACATAGAATTTTAGTTAGTTCATCACCAGAAACTGATTTTGACAGGACATCTCTAAATGTAATAGAAAAACTGAAACCAATATCATGTCCAGTTTGTGTTCATACATCACCTCAATTAATTTTAGAAGCTTTATGTCAAAAATGTAATGTATCAGAAGCAAATGCTCGTTCTATAATTGAATTAATTGATTCGCGATATCTTTATGACTGGATAGACAAAAGATTAAATGCGTCTATCTCTAAAGAGTATGAACAAAATGAATTTGAATGATTTATTTTTTTATCTATAATTACTCATGGATTATAATCTAAACATCATTACACAAGATGTGTTTAATATCATTGTATTAAATCTATCAAACACAGAATTAGTAAATATAGCCAATGTATCAAAGGAATTATATATCAAAGTTAGACAACATATTAAATATCTACACAAATTATATTATGATAGTGAATGTGTTTTACATCATATCCTAGAAGAAGTTCATAAAGAAGATAAAAATGCGTGTTGGATTAAACATACAATGTTTAGATATGATTCTTTCTGTGAATTTTGTAAGTATAAATTTGTTAATGACGATGATGAATACATAGCTAAAATAGCTAAAATAATCGTCAAATACAAACTCAAAAATTTTGAATTAATAAAGAAATTAGGGCGACGTTGCCCAGAACATACTATTGTTCATGAAAAGGATGTTCTTAGATTACTAAAAAAATATAACTTATACAATTTAGACATAACCCAAGATTTTCCATCTGGTGTTATCCAATTAGATTATATCATCCATAATTACACTCATTGGAAACAACAATATAATCCAGACGTTAATTCATATTATAGTCCAACAGAAATACGTCATAAATTATATCCAATGCTTTATGATAATTCTAAAGATTTAGATATTCCACGTAAGATATTTATGTTTCAAACAAAGTTTCCACAGTGGGTAGAAAAATTAATTTTATCTAGAAATGATGATAATAGTCGTTTCATTTATATAAATATAACTGTAGGATATGTAAAATTTAGATGTAATGAGTTGTCATCATATAATCACTATATAACTTATAACATTGTTTGTGGCTACATAGATTTATTGAAACTTATTAAAGGAGATAATAGATATAGTTTGATAGTATCTAGATTTGAAGAAGAAAAAGACTGTGGCAGTGGATATCCGCAAGTAAGAACATTTTCAAAAAAGTCATCTTTGAGATATTTAGATAAGTTTCCAGATACATTAGATGAATTACTTACACATGAAGATATTCAATTTGATAAAATATACATAAAGGATTTAGCACCAACATCAAAGAGAGATAGTATATTCATTTATACATATTCTAACGAGAATACAAATCCAGATATTAATCAAACCATACAAGCATACTTTAAATCTCAAATGAGCAACATTGATATTTCAAATGAGCATTATGAAGAAATTTAAACATAGCTATATTATACCTTTCATTTTTTATGTTGAACTGTTTAAACTAGAGATTTTGTGAATTAGTTTTATAATCTTTCTTATATATCATACTCACTAATGGGTGGTTCTCAATCTGCTCCAAATTTGACCGTTGGAAAGCCCGTTTGGCCTCAACTTAAGTGTCAGTTAGAACATTTACGTGCTTTATGCGCTCAGCAAAAAATTCAAATTCCAGATGCTGTTGTTTCTGGAGGTGATGTTAATGAGGAAACCTTAAAGACGCTGGTAAATTACATTAGTTCTGGCCATCATGAATACATGGAGCGTATG
>CABMDW010000106.1 GCA_902385045.1 uncultured archaeon
AAAGCGCGGACACCGAGAATCGAACTCGGGGACCGGTCACCCGGAAACAGCTCTCCAAAACTAATAAAACTCTTTAAAGTTTAATAAAGTTTTAGCAGGCTGCCGCACTACCACTATGCGATGTCCGCAATATAACGACTAATTATTATGTTAAAACGAATTTTTAAAAACGATGTCAGAGAGTTTAACCTAAGAAAACTATCAATGCAACAGGAATTACTAGGGCTAATAAAAACGTTAAAAATCCTTGAAACAAATTCATTTTTTGGTTAACTTTATACGATTCTGCCAATACTCTAAACGAGTATAAGAAAAGAATAGCCATAACAGTCAAAGGCATGTAATAAACCCATGAGCCTAACCAGACAGCTAAAGGAGTAAAAAATAAGGTCAACAGAATCCCAAAAAACAATAACAAGCTTTCCAAGCCTAGCCATAATGAATTAGAATAAAATTGCATTGTAAATTCTCCAGTTTGTCCGAATAATTTACCTCCAATTTGACCAAAAAATGAAAAATAAGAGTTTACAATGAAAAAACCTAGAATTGCAAACAAACAACCTAAAAACAAGTATTTAGCGTTCAATTGAAATAGGAAAAACGTATTAGGAAAAGAAAGATTTAGTTTACTAGCAAAGAAACCAGGCAAATTAGATTCAAAAGACAATAAAATTAATCCAGTCAAAAAAAGTAGTAAAACCGTGAATAATGAAGAATTAATGAAAGCACTTCCGAAACTAGAGTATTCCTTTTCTTTTTCAAAAGTCTCTTCAGGACTGAAAAAAGATCCTATCATTTTGCCTAGTTCTTCAAAAGCCATATTTTAATCAAAGCAACTAAGTTTAAAAACTTACTTTACAACAAAATTTAATATTCCTAGGACTATAAGAATTCCAGTAAGAACTTGCACGTCTCCCACAAATATGGCTAAAACAGCGCCGAGTATGAATACTAAATTAAGATCCTTAAGCATCATAAAATCACTTAAGATTCTTCTAAAACTTTCTTTAATCTCTTATTCTTGAAATAGCGGCCTACAAAGTAAATTAAAGCTACTAAAATTATGCTAATGCTTATTGAAATCCAATTTAAAGAAGCTAGAGATGCTCCAAAATAAGCGAATAAGAAGATAGTTGGAAGAACCCCTACAGCAGTTCCGAGAAAATAGTCCTTAAATTTGATTCTGCTTACTCCTAAAGCATAATCTACTAAAACGAAAGGAAGGAAAGGAAGTAAACGTAAAACTAAAGTATGGTGAAATCCGTGTTTTTCTAATTCATAATCAATTTTGATAATTTTATTAAAATATGTTTTCTTCAATAATTTTGAAATAAACTCTTTACCTAAAAATCTGGCCACGAAGAAAGACACGGTGGCCCCTAACATTGCTCCAATAAAATTCAGAGTAAAACCCCACCAAAGTCCGTAAATTATTCCTGAAGGAATAGTTAGTAAAGTTGCTGGAATAAACAAAGTTGTAAGAATAGCAAAAAAGATTATGAAAAATAATGGACTCCAATAACCATAGGAATCTAAAGTCGAACGTAAAGTGTCAACACTTAAATCATTTTTAAGGTTGGTGAAAAAGAACAAATAGACAGCCGCGGCTACCAACAAGAAAACTCCAATTATTTTAAAAAAATCAATTAATTTCAATAAATTCAACCTTTCAACTTAAAAACCCATTTAAAGAAATTCTTTTTACTTAAACTAAAAGAATCCTTTAAAGCTAACTCTGAAATTCTATTAATTGCATCAAAATTATTTCCGTCAACTCTAACAAATTCAATTAATTTAGTCACAGGAATATTATTGCTAATAGCAAAACTAATTTGATTAATTAATCCTGAAGAATTTTTTCCTACGCAAGTACAACCTATAATCATTTGCTTAGAATTTGTTATTATCTTCAAAAAACCTCCTTGAATTGGAACCACATAAGTTTTATACTTCAATTCCAATTCTTTGACTTCCTCTTCAGTAAAACCAACTCTAGAAACTTCAGGCTGACATGAAATAGAATAAGGAACTACCAATGTAGAAACTTTTGTTCTGGGACTTAAAACAGGAATGAAAAACAAAGCATTCTTAACTGCTATAAACGCGTGTTCTTCATCAACATTAGAATATAAGCCAGTATCGCTAGCATCACCAACAACATAAACACGCTTATCAGTTGTTCTAAGATAATCATTGTGTTTCACACCATGCAAGTCAAACTTAATTTCAGCCTTGTCTAAATCAAAGTTTTCAACATTAGGCTTTCGGCCAGTGCAAACAAGCAAATGAGTACCAGTAATATCAAAATTCTTACCACTAGAATTTGTTAATTTAGCTGTAAACAGGTTATTGTTTAAAGTAAACTCTAGCGGAACATCATTTAAGTAAACTTCTATTCCATCACTCTTCAAAACAGGCAATAAAGTAGTAGAAACTAATTTTTCTTCTTTAGGAAGAATTCCGTCAGTACGTTGAATTATTTTAACCTTTGAACCCATTCTAGCAAAAAATTGTGCGAACAAAATCCCAAATGGCCCACCACCTAATAAAATTAATTCTTTAGGAACTTCTTTCAAAGAAAAAATATTTTCATAAGTGTAAAAAGAAAGAGAATCAAGACCTTTTATTTTAGGAATGAAAGGAATTGAACCGCTTGCTATAATGCATTTCTTAAAACGAAGTTCAAGTTTTCCTTCTTCACGTTCTAAAACTCCAGTGTTTTCATCAGTAAAATGAAAATCCCCGAATTCTACGTGAACATTGCTAGTTTTTAACAATTCAACCTGCTTTTGATGTTCTTTTTCTGAAACTTTTTTAACTTCATCATAAACTTTAGACAAGCTCAAACCACTTTCATCAATTTTAAAACCATAATTCTTGGTTTTTCTACCTAAATTCAAAATTCTAGAAACTCCAAATAAAGTTCTGAAAGAAAGTTTTCCAGAATTAATAGAAACTTGAAAATCATGTTTTTCGATTAATAGCACTTTAGCGCCTAGAAAGCCAGCGTAAGAACTAGCTAAAACACCAGACTTGCTTCCTCCTAAAACAATTAAATCATAATATGATTGCATTTAACTGAAAAACCTTAGGCTAAATGAATTAGTAATATAAGAAAAGTAACGAATTAAAAGAAAATGGTCTTCAGAAACACTTAAATTCTCGATGCAACCAATTAAAACGTAAAAAAATACGGCTATTAACGTAAAAACACTAGTACTGTTTTGCTAAATAAACAACACATTTTGCTGGTTTCCCAGTCATAAAGCACTTCGCTCCTTCAGGAACCGTTTCTTTAACTCCAAATAAAGTTCCTCTAACTTTAACTCCATTAGTTTTCTCTTGTAAGTCTTTAGCAGCTTGCTCTGCTTCAGTTCCCTTAGTGCCAATAAAATAAGCTCTAGCAATTCCACCTTCTTTTAAATCGCTAATAGAATCAATTTGATATACTGGAAGATCTTTTAAATTCTTGAAATTAGCTTCTTGTTCTTTAAACAAATTTGCTACTTCTTTCTTTAATGAAACCAATGAAACCTGTTTCTTGTTTCCAGTAAACCTATCAAAAATAGTTGCTTGACCTGCCTCTAATTCTCTATCTCCTACTTCAACTCTAACAGGAATACCTAGTAATTCAGTTTGATTCAGCTTGAAGCCAAAACTCTTGTCAATATCATCAAAAATTTGAACTCTAAAACTCTTCAATTGCTTCTTAACATCCTTGAAAACTTGAGTTTTATCATTCTTACCGACTGGAACTATGGCCACTTGAATTTTAGAAATTTGACTAGGAACTTTCAATCCCTTATCATCACCATGGATTGCCACCACTGCAGCAACAACCCTCCATACTCCATGTCCAAAACAAGTCTGGTAAACAAACTCGTTGTCAGCTTTAATGTTGAAAGGCTTAGAAAACTTTTGACCCAAATAATGAGTAGAACCTACTTGCAGTACTTTCCCATCAGGCAATAAAGTGTCGAAAGCAATTGTTTTTTCCGCACCAGCAAATTTATCCCATTCAGGCCTATCAAAAACCATGTAATTCAGACCCAAATAAGTTTTCAGTACTTTTCCGAAAACCTTTTGGTCTTCTTTAACTTGTTTCAAGGCTTCCTTTTTAGTTTGAAATGCACAATGAGTTTCAATCCAATAAAATTCTCTACCTCTTAAAAAGGGGCTAGTTTCTTTTTCAGCTCGATAAACTGTTCCAGCCTGATAATATTTTAAAGGCAAATCATTATGACTTCTAATCCATAGAGAATACATTTGATAAAAAGCTGTTTCACTAGTAGGCCTTAAAGCAAAAGGCCTAGGCAAATCCTTGTCACCCATTTTAGTAATCCAAAATAATTCGGGAGCAAATCCTTCAACGTGTTCTTTCTCCAATTCAAAATTCTCTTTTGGAATTCCAATTGGAAATAACACTTCTTCATGACCCGTCTTGTTTAAACCTTCCTCTAATAATTCAGTGATTCTTTTAATCATGAAAGCTCCAGCAGGCTTGTGAACTAAAAATCCTTGCAAATTATAACGATTATCAACTAAATCTGCAGCGTAAATAATAGAATTATACCATTCCCAGAAATCGCTTTTCTTTACATTAAACTCTTTAGTTGCTAACATAGGATAAATTAGAAAAACAGAATTAATAAAAGAATAAGATAAAACAAAATTAGAAAAAAAATTAAAAAAATAAAGCAGAATTAGAGTTTTAATCTAATTCTATTTCCAAATGAATGCTTTCAGGGAATTTTAATCTCATTACTTCTCTTAAAACTCGGTCATCTGCACCAATTCTAATAAGTCTCTTGTGAATTCGTAACTCCCATCTTTCGTAAGTGTCCGAACCATCTCCACAAGGAGTTTTCCTCGTAGTAATCAAGAGTTTCTTAGTAGGCAAAGGAATAGGACCTTTCAATTCTACTCCTGCCTTGGTTGCAATGGTTTTAATTTCACCACAGCTCTTGTCCAAGTCTTGAACGTCTTGAGATTGTAATTTTATTTTTGCACTAGCCATTCAATTCACGCTTTCTTTGGAGTAACACTTAAAATTACTCCTGCGGCTACAGTGATTCCCATGTCTCTGATTGCAAATCTTCCCAATCCAGGGCAGTCTTTGTAGGTTTCTACACAAACTGGTCTAGTTGGTTTAACTTTAATGACTGCAACGTCTCCAGTCTTAATGAAGTCAGGGGTTCCTGGCATTGCTTGACCAGTCTTTGGATCTTTCTTTTCCATAATTTCAGTGACAGTACAAGCTAGTTGTGCAGTGTGCAAGTGGAATACTGGCGTGTAGTTCTTTCCGATTGCAGTTGGATGATTTAATACTACTATTTGAGCAGTAAATTCTTCTGCAACTGGGCAAGGTGATTTAGGATCACAAACTACTGAACCTCTTTTGATTGCACTTTTTTCAACTCCCTTCAAAGCAAATCCTACGTTATCTCCAGGAACTGCTTGAGCTAGTTGCTGGTGATGCATTTCAATGCTTTTTACTTCTCCAGTAACTCCTTCAGGCATGATCATAACTGATTGTCCTGGTTTCATTACTCCAGCTTCAACTTTTCCTACTGGAACTGTTCCTTGACCAGTGATAACGAAAACTTCTTGAATTGGTAATCTCAATGGCTTGTCTAATGGTTTGTTTGGAGCAATTAAAGCATCAAAAGCTTCTAATAAAGTTGGTCCAGTATACCATGGCATGTTAGTGCTTTTGACTTTAATGTTGTCTCCCTTATAAGCTGAATAAGGAATCATTGGAATTTTATCTACAGCATAACCCATTGGTTTTAGTTTTGCAATTAATGAGGCTTTGATTTCATTAAATTTTGCTTCAGAATAGTCAACTGCATCCATTTTGTTAACTCCCAAAATGAATTGTTGAACTCCTAATACTTTCAAAAGAAACGCATGTTCGACTGTTTGAGCTTGAATTCCATCCTTACAAGAAGTTACGATAACTGCAGCATCAGCTTGTGAAGCTCCAGTAATCATGTTCTTGATAAAGTCTTTGTGACCAGGGGCATCAATGATCGTAAAGTAGTATTTCTGAGTGTTAAAGTCCTTGTGAGCAATGTCAATCGTAACTCCTCTTTCTCTTTCTTCCTTCAATTGATCCATTGCGAAAGCGAATTCGAAAGTTGCTTTTCCGACTTTAGCTGCTTCTTCCTTGAGTTTTCTCAAGTCGTTTTCACTCAAAGCACCAGTTTCGTAGAGAATTCTACCGACTGTAGTACTTTTTCCGTGATCGACGTGACCAGTGAAAATTAAATTCAAATGTGGTTTATCTGCCATTTTACATCTTACCTCTCAAAATTTTTTTAAAATCAAATAGCAAAGTAATTGCTTTTTGTAATCAAAATCAAAATCCTAAGAAGACTAGATAACAAAACCATTCACAGATAATAAAATCAATGAAAGGTTTGTTAACAAAAGTTTTCTTGCACTCCCAAAAAACCTTTCAAAAGTCTTTGGAAGTAGAATTTTATTTGATAAGCTAATTCCTTCAAAGCTATTCTACAATAGCCATGATAAGCCAATCAGCTACTCTAATATTTTGCGTTAAACCATATAAAAAGGTTACTTAAAGGGACTCTAATTTCAAAGTTTTTTCCTTAGATTTAGAACCACGCAAAATCCTCGTAATAAAATGTAGTTTTTTAAGTTCTTTAATCAACTCCAAGTTTGCTTCATTATCTTTAGGGTTTGAAGTTACTGAAATAATCCAATCAACTTCAGATTTCTTTTCAACCTTAAATTTCGGTTGATTCGTACGTATTTTTGCGTTGATAATCATGAAGCACACTTTAAAATTAAATTACTCCTTATTTCTTTTAGTCTTGAAATACTTTAAACTGCTTTAGCATGAATAAAACCACGTTAATAGTATTGACAATAGCCGTTCTCCTTAGTTTGTACACTCATTTCATTGTACTAGAAAATTTCATGATGCCCACCTTTGGAAATACCAATATTCACGTTGCTATTGCAAGACATATTATTGAATACGGAAATTACCCATTACAAGATTATTCATACGGCGGAACAGCTCCAAACTTGTACGTACCATTATACCGCATTCTTCTTGCAGCATTAGTCTGGACAAGTGGCTTAAGTTTTGACACTGCTTCAAGGTTAATCGTAATAATAGTAACTATCTTGCTTCCAATAGGATTCTATTTTCTTGGAAGAAAATTATTTGGAGAAACTACAGGCCTAATTAGTGCATTCGTTGCAAGCGTTCCTCCAGAATTATTATATTATACTGTTCGTCCTTTACCTCAGGCAGTAGGAATGATGTTACTAGTTTTCGCTCTGTACTTTTTATTCAAGAATAGCAAGTGGAGTTTACTATTCGCATTTGTCT
Source organism: uncultured archaeon (assembly GCA_902385045.1). Taxonomy (GTDB): domain Archaea; phylum Micrarchaeota; class Micrarchaeia; order Norongarragalinales; family CABMDW01; genus CABMDW01. Next base: position 7,367 of record CABMDW010000106.1, read on the forward strand.
TGGCGTTAATGCATCAAGAAACTGCAGCCTTCTATGGCTTAGTATGCTTTTTCTACTTGATCTATTTATTCTATCAAAAAACAGCTTATCACTTAATGCTTCCAGCTTTGATTTTAGTCGCAGTAGGATTAAACACACTTTCAACTTACTATGAAGATGGTTTAAACATTCTGTTTTCTACTCTAACAATAGCAGTACTTTACGGATTACTAATAGAAACTAACAAATTTTTATTCAAAATTAAAATGCATTTATTATTTTTAAAAAATAATTTTACAAGCATCTTCAAGAAAGATAAAAAAATTATTGTATTCACAGGAATACTTGTTGCAGTAACTTATTTATCATGGCATTATTTTATTGTAGGAAATTTAAGATTATGGGAGTTGTCTCAATTCAAATATTCTGAAGGAACCCTAGTAGATCTTAGTGTCTTCTTGAGAGCAACAGGATTATTCTTAACAGTGTTTACAGTAATAGGGTTGATTTTTGCCTTCATATTCAAAAAACAAAGATTACTATGGCTGTTATTATTGGCGTTAAGTTTTCTTTTGATTAAAAATGATTTAATAGGAATCAAAGCATTCATGGACAGGTATATCGTATATGTAATGATTTTCATGATTCCATTAGCTGCCTTTGGGATAGAAAAACTATTTTCATTAGGAACAAAATTGGATAAAGGTTTTAAGTCGAAATGATTTTAGAAATAATTTTTCTAATTACTTCAATAATAATAGGATTAATTCTTACTCAAACGATATTTCCATCTAAAGAATGGATCAGTTTCTTTTGTAAAACAATTGTTTTTAGCATCATATTTCAAACAATTGAAGCATTTGTTCTAAATTACTTATTAAATGATTGGAATTATTTTTTGATAATAGGAATTATACTAAATCTTATTCTTGCCTTTGTTTTCAGAAGTAAAATTGACTTCAAGAAAAAATTTGAATGGAAAAAACTATTTCTTTTTGCAATTCTCTTTCTAGGATTTTATTTACTTTATCAACATGGAATGAATGTTCAAGGAAATAATGTTACTTCAAGTTATCCAGTATGGGGAGATGCCTTATTTCACTTCAGTATTGCAAATAATTTTCTTGAAAAAAGCATTAGCGAAAGAGACTTACAATATCCCATTTTTTCAGGTGCAAGGCTCGCTTATCCATTCCTAATAGATTATCATCTCTATTTGTTCATTAAGGCAGGAGTCAATCCTTATTATTTTTACTTATTTTTTGCGGTACTCATGAATGCAATTCTAATATTTCTCATGCTTGAATTCATGAGCATTTTTGTCAGTAACAAACTAAAAAAGATTATTGTAACTTGCTTGATTTTGCTTACATCGTCATTGGGAATCTTCTTTTTGTTTAATGGAAGTTTTAATCAAAATTATTCTATTCCGACTCCAACTGGAATTTTTGGAATGACGCCAATGGTTATAACTGATTTTTATCCTCGCCGCAGTGCTGATTTAGTTTATCCTTTATTTTTCATGTTTTTAATCAGCATTGCAACTGGAGAATTTGATAAGCTTATTAAAACCAATAAGAAAATTTTAATAGGAATTTTAATTGGATTGACTAGTTTCTTTGAAGTTCACTTTACACTAATAATTTTGCTTCTGTTGGCTTTAAAGTGGCTTTTAGATAGGGACAAGAACGTATTTAGAACGGGTTTAATTGCTTTCATAAGCTTTATTCCCAATGTTTTGTGGATCATGACTTCTGGAAACAATAATAGCCTCAAATTACAGCCCGGATTCTTCAGCACTAGTCTTGAAGGATTGCCTATAACGTTATTTGTAAACTTGTTGCCTTTGTTAATTCCGATAATAATTGGATTAATTTATTACAAGAAACTGGACAAAACAAACAGACTGCTTCTTCTACTCGGACTAGCCATTTTTGTAATTTCAAACTTCATACAATTCCACGCATGGAATTGGGATAATATTAAATTCATACGCTACGCTCAATTTGCATTAATACCAGTATTCTTGCTAAAATTCAACAAAAAAATCTTAATAATATTCTTAATAATATTTGGATTGTCAGGAATAAGCACAATATTGTTCTACTACAATAACACTTACGAATTTTTAAGTCAAGATAGAACGGATTTCGCAAACTTCATTAAGAATACTACTTCATCAAATGAAATAATCTTGACTTCCAGCGAACCAGACAATCCAGCAATTTATTTGGCAGGAAGAAAAACATTAGCAGGAGGAGACGGTTGGCTTTGGAGTCATGGAATACCATATTATCCAAGATATAGTGATTTGAAAGACAAGATAAGCAAAAACGAATTTGAACAAATAAAACAACAATACGGAGTCCAATATTTCAGCACTAGTGAAAACTTTCAAACTAACAAATTAGAATTACTATATCAGAAAAGTGATTGGCACTTTTACAAAATAAGATAAATGCTTAACCGCAAATTGCTAGACACGAATTAGTTGAAGGAATGAAAATGCACTTAAAATTAACAGGACAATCTTTTCTAGAATCTATACATTTCTGCTGACAGAAAGGCTGCTCAACTCCCCTATCTGAAAAAACTAATGATGAATTCGCAGAAACAGGCTTGCTGAAGCCCAAAATGATTAGAATAAAGAATACTCCAAACATCATGAAAACTACTCCAAGAATGATAATTTGATCCTTATTCATAATAAAAAGAATGAAAAGAAGTTTAAAAAGCTTTTTTTAACAACTAGATTACTTTTTTGGCTGCCAAGTAAATATCTTCCTTCTTAATGCTCTTTCTACCAGCATGATTAGCTAATAATCTTGCTTTGAATAAAATTTCTTCTCCAGCATCTTCCAATTCTTTAGACAATCTTTTTGAAGCATCTTCAGAGACCCTTTCTGCTCCTTGATCTCTTAAAAACTTATCCATATCCAAAGGATGAAACACTTTAACTAACATTTTATCAGACCTATTACCACAACCCATTAAAAATATTTTTTGAATAAATAGACAAATCAATTGTATTTAAAAAAGATTTTGTGGAAGTCAGGTACTAGTAAATATTAAAATTATTTTCTAGCAAACTTGAAAAAGACTGGGCAAACTGAATTTGTTTTTACTGTAGCCATATCAAAATCTTGCTTTTCAAGGAGTAATTCAAGTTTTTTTTCAGAATATTCCCTATCACTTAAAAAATATTTGTCATCTTCTAGTTTTTTGAATGAAAAAGAATCTGGTTTTGTTAAAACGTGAATCCTGAAATCGCTTTTCGATTCAAATTCATAGAATAATGGTGCTAAAAATCTCAAATCTTTTTCTTCATGAATTGGTAAAAAAGCACAATCATTAACAAAAAAAAGTTGACTGGTTTTTACTCCTCTTCTTTCAACATCTTTACGGAAAGCCTCTAAATCCATTAGGATTTATTAAGGTTGGTTAACTTAAAAAATGATCTTTCCCTAATAGTGAAAACTGAAGTTAAATGGCTCAAATTTTCAAGGAATATGATATTAGGGGTATCTATCCCGTTGACATAAATGAAGAGATTGTTAAATCAATAGCAGCTAGATATGCTAATATTGAAACAAATAAGGAAATTATTGTTGGAAGAGACATAAGATTATCTTCTCCTAACTTAACTGAAGTATTCATCAACACTCTTTTAGATAAAGGCAAGAAAGTATTGAATTGCGGAGTAGTTTCAAAACCATGTTTAATGTACACATCAAAACAATATGAAAGACCCGGAGTAATGATTACTGCATCTCATAATCCAAAAGAATACAATGGAGTAAAATTTAATGATTGGAAAGGAGGTCCGCTTAATTACGCTACTTTCATTAATCGAGTTGAAAAATCAACTGAAGCTATTGACAGTAAAATAAAGGGAACAATGAAAAACATTAATCCTACATTAGACTACTTAGAATACGTCAGAAGAGCAATAAACTTTGAAAAATTAAAAGACAGCAAAATAAAATTTTGTTTTGACTTAGGAAGCGGTTCTAATACTGTTTTCGCAAAAAAATTGTTAGACGAAGTTACCGATAAATATCAAAATGATTTGCCTGACGGAAGCTTTTCAGGAAGAAATCCCGATCCAACAAAAAAAGGAGCTCTAGACAAGTTAATACTTCAAGTTAAAGAAGAACGATTAGATTATGGAATAGCAGTAGACGCTGATGGAGATAGATTCGTGGCAGTAGATGCTAATGGCCCCATTCTAAGCGAATATTGTCTTTACTATTTTTCAACAGAATACCAGAAACCTAAAGTAGTTTTTGATGTAACCGAAAGCCATAAGATTAAAGAATTAATTGAAAAAGAAGGAGGAACTACTTTCACTTCACCAGTAGGTTATGCTAATGTTCAAGAATTAATGAATAAGAATAACGCTAACATTGGAGGAGAAAGTTCAGGTCATTTTTTCTTCGACTTCAACAAAATGGACGACGGATTACTAACCGGATTGTACTTTTTAATAGTAAAAAAACCAAGAGTTCCAAAACTATTCATTTCAAACGTAATAAGAATCCCCTTTGAAGGAACATTAGATGATTTGAAACAATGGACATCAATTAAACAAGATTATTTGGATGGAGTAAAACACTTTTTCCCAGAAGGATGGGTTTTATTCAGAAAATCTAATACTGAACCAAAAATAGTAATAAGAATAGAAGGAAACTCACAAAAA
>CABMDW010000107.1 GCA_902385045.1 uncultured archaeon
AATCAACATAATTAGATCAGAAATACAGGCGATATTTGATATTCAGGCTAAAAGAAATGAAATTAATTCTAAATCTGCCGACCAACGAGTTTATGATTTAGCTAAGAAAAATTGGGACACTTATTACGCTTGTGCAAAACTTTGTCTACAGCTGCCATCTCTAACTGGATTAAACCCTTCGCTTATAGAAATTATCAAGAACTTTGACATCGACTTTCCAACCATAAATAACAGACCAGTAATTCTTATCAGTGCTGAACAATTGAGTAAACATCAATTTTATTGGAAGGCAAACCCACACCAAGATTGGTATACCATTCGTGGAAGTCTAGATGCTATTACGGCATGGACTCCAATAGCACCCTTAACAAAAGATATGGGATACTTGGAGGTTGTGCCAGGAAGTCACAAGAACGGGTTATTAAAGCACAAAGACTTTGGGAACAACTATGAAATTATAGAATCAACCGACAGTTTAAACTGGAAACCTATCGAAATGGATATAGGCGATGTTCTATTCTTTTCGACTTTTACTATACATCGTTCTGGTTATAATAAAAGCGACAAAATAAGATGGACCGAAGTAATTAGATATGATAATGCTTTAGAACCTTCTTTCGTTGCAAGGGAATTTCCACTTAATTTCAAATCAGAGAGGGTGGATAAAAAATTAATCGACTGTTTTCTTTATACAAAAGAACTAAACGCTCTATTCACATAAACTTTTGTTTAGAGAGACATATTTATTTAACTTGTTAATTAATTTACTAACCGTGTGATTCCAAGTGAAAAAAGTTGCTCTATCTCTAGCTCTTAATCCCAACTCTTTAGCTTTGTTCCTATTATTATAAACAATCATCATTTTATCAATCAAAGACTCTTCGATAGCACTACACCATTTGCCATTATAAATATAATTTGATGCATCTGTTATTTTATAATCAACACAGTATCCTACAGTCTCGTCAAAAAATTCAGTAACGCCACCAAATTTAGGAGATATCATAGGTATACCACACGCCATCGCTTCCAATTGATGTAAACCAAAACCCTCACTGTGAGAACAACTAATAAAAGCATCTAAAGAGTTATACCACTCGCACATTTCACTTTCCGCTAAATGTCTAGCAATAATTTGTATTTGCGGATGGTGTTCCTTTAAATACTGAAATTTTGGGTCATCAATCAGAGGGGATGTTTTAATTTTCAAAAAAGCTTCCTTGCCAACGAAAGCTTTTTTGAATGCATTAACAATAAATGGAAAATTTTTTCTAGGAAAAAAACTTCCTGCAATCCCAAAAGTACAAACCGACTTTTCTATGTCTTTTTTATAATAAATTTGTGTATCTACTCCAAGCGGAACCACACTTACTAATCTCAATCCATTGTTATGAAAGATTTCTTTATTGTAGTTTGAAGGAACAATAATGAGTTTAGCATTTTTAAGCCATTTAGCAGAATTTGGTAAAACCGAAGATTCCCACATTGTAAAAACAACTATATCACCACCAATATCATTAACTCGATTTGCATTAGCTATCATGTCTATTAGTAACTTCAAAGTTGCATTACTGTCGATGGTAATATGTTTCTCAAGTTCAGCCTTTATTTTGTTGACCATATTACCATACCCTGTAATAATTTTTAATTTACAAGTATATAAAGCTAGTGATGATATCATATTAATTTGACCTGTTTAATCTCTTTCAGCAACTTATCTAACATGTTTTTACCACGCAAACACTCAATAAAATCAACAGGATTATGAAAAAGCAGATTAAAAAGTAAGTTATTGTTTTTACAAAAATAAGCGTGATGTCTTTTCCAATATCGAGTGGTTTGCCAGGAATATTCTTCTTCATTAGATTCATTAGAGGTAAATCTGCTTCCAAATCCATGATGATAGAAAATGTCACCATATATTCCTGCATTTACTGGATGTAAATTCACACAGTTGGTTCTAATCAATGGATAACCAATTTGTTCTCCGTCCCAAAATGAATTATCGCTGCCAGTATCCATGTAAATACCTCCTTCTAAAATATTTTTTGAGTTATTACCAAATTTATCAGGGAAATTAAGTATACTCCTATCCAGAATATGTTTCTTAGGCACAAACATAGCTGACGGATGCGGAAACAATTCACTATTCTCATACCTAACTACTGCTGAAAACTTTAAATTCCTCTTAGTCACCAAATTAAATAAATGCTCCACCCAATTATCACAGATTGGAAAACAATCACTATCCAAAATACAAAAGCAATCATATTCGTCTTGGTGATCTCTAAAATATTGAACAACTTTTCTCAATGCAAAACGGTGTGCCTTTGGGATTTCGTTTGGAATTTTAAACTGTTCGTGCGTCTCCCCAATAATTTTATTATCTTTAAATATATCCTTATTAACCACGTTGTTCAAATATAAACATAATTCATAGTCTTTTGTATGCCTATCTAAGAAATTTATTTGTAACTTCAACCACTTATCATTAAAGTTTTTTGAGCTTTTAATTACTTCGCTGTAAACAGATGCTACTAACACCTTCATATAATATATTAGCAACGCTATAATAATATATGTTAGCAATGGAAGAAATGAATGTATATGGCTTTTCCAAAGTAAATTTTAAACTCAAACCAAGCGAAATTTCCTGGCTTAAAAATGACATTCAACTAAGAAAACAGGAAGAAATATCAATATACGGTGAAGAAGCTTTAATAAAGAGCGGCAACCTGGATGTAGTGAGAAACCTATTTAAGTTCTGTCCAGAGTATATAAAGCTTATTGAAAATCGGCAAATAAACAAGTTAACCAATAAGTTATTAGCGAAGACAGCGATTCTGCACGATACGTTTGCATTACTGAATATCACCTCAAATAACTTAAAACTGACCAGAAATAGATTTCATAGAGATCAACCATGTTTTAAGAACATGAGAACTTCTATCTTGTTCTTCATATATTTGGTCGATTCAACACCAGAGAACGGTACGACACAGATTGTCCCTGCAACTCATACGTTCAAAAAGTTTCCAAGTGATAAGTTTCTAGAGAAACATAAAGTGCATTTAACAGCTAAAGCTGGAGAAATCTTCGTAGTAGACAGTGCTTTAATTCACAAGGCT
>CABMDW010000108.1 GCA_902385045.1 uncultured archaeon
GTTCCTTACTTTCTTTCCTAAAGATTCATTAGAATCTTCAACTACCGTTCTAAAACCTAATTGCCTTAAATGAGCACCTAATTTCAATGCTTCATCAGTTTGCTTATCAGAAACAGGAATAATGAATACTTGAACTGGAGACAACCAAAATTCATATTCTGGAGTTGTAGTATTAAGTTTTGCTCCTTCTCGTTCTAATACAGCATAAACAACTCGTTCTACTGCTCCTGAAATTGAAGCGTGCAAAATTATTGGTTTTGCCTTCTTACCTGAATCATTAATATAATTCAAGTCAAAAGTTTCTCCATTTTCAACGTCAATCTGCACTGTACTCAAAGCAGTTGCTTTCATACTTGAGTCAATGAAATTCATTTCAAATTTAGTGATAAAGTAAGCATATCTCTTGTCAAACACTTCAAACAAAACAGGCTTCTTGAATTTCAAAACCATTTTCTTATAAAACTCCATGTTTTCTTCTAAAAAGTCTTTCTGAACTCTAAAAGCTAATTCTACTGGAATGTGAAATTCTTCATTCCAAGACCTACATAATTCGTATTGTCTTTCAAATTCTTTCTTTGACTGTTCTAAGTCAGCACACATAGTATGCATGTCTGGCATCGTAAATGCTCTCAATCTCTTTAGACCAGCCAATTCTCCTGATTGTTCTCTCCTGAAGGAATAATGAGTTAATTCATAAATCTTAAATGGAAGAATCTTATAAGTCAAAACAGAATCATGGGCAATCAAAAATTGTCCGAAACAAGCTGAGAATCTTAAGAAGAATTTTCTCTCATCGCTTTGAATAGTATATTGTCTTGCTGGAAATCTATTCAAATACTTTACTAGAGCAGGATGTGCGTAATCATACATTATTGGAGTTTCAACTCTTGACGCTCCATAATTTACGCAAATTCTTGATACTTCCTCTTCGATAATTTTCTTCATCACATGACCCTTAGGAAGCCATCTGAAGTGTCCAGAATCTGAAGCAGGTTCATACGAAACTAAGCTTTGCTCCTTCATTAGTTTAATGTGAACAGGTTCAGTCGAATAAGCTCTAACTTTCTTTAATTCATAATCATAGAATGCTTTCAAACCATAATTGTTTCCAAAATCAAAATTACTGGCTTCAACTAGTTGTCCGTTCTCATTCATGACATATAAAATGCTTTTTACTTCTGATTCTGTTTTCAAACTCTGAGATTCAATTTCTTTACTTAGAGAAGTATCTTTGGTAATTGTTTTGCTCAATTCGCTTAAAGGATGTCCTAAACAATTTATTGAAAAACTCTTGTACCAACCAAAAGGACTTTTGTAGACTTCAAAATTCTTTGACTTTAATAATTCATAAAATTTGGCTAAAAGTTTCTTAGCAACATCAGGTTTTGCTAAATTACTAGACAAATGAGCATAAGGATAAAGCAAAATTCTTTGAGCCTTGACTTTATCGAAATCGTCTGAAACAAAACTAACTGCTTTATTCAAAATTTCATCATTATCTTCACTTTCAACGCTAGTAAAGACGACTAAAACATTTTCAAGATTTTTACTCTTGTTTTCTTCATCAATTTCATCACATGAATTTAAAGCCTTATTTCTAACTTCATAGGATGCTTTAGAACAGTGAACCTGTAGTAATTTCATTTTAATAATTAAGGTGAAAAGACTTTAAGTTACTTTCCGAAAAAGTAAAATGTTAAAAAGAATTCCTACGTAGACAATTCATGACGGATAATAACATCACTAAAACTGAAGCCAAGGAATTGAAGAACAAAGTTCAAGAATTAATTGAAAGAAACAAAGAATACAATCTCGAAGTCAGAAAAACTACGATAACAACTATTGCCGGAGCTTTGACTTTAGTAGCAGGATTATTTTGGCAGGATGCAATAAAACAAGGAATCGGAGATTATCTTCCGGCAGGAAATTCGTTTACTGCAAAAATAGTCATAGCATTGATAATAACAGTAATTTTTGCAACAATAATAGTAATTCTAAATAAGTCATTGCAGAAAACTTTAGAAAAGAAAACTGATGTTAAGTAGAGCTTTTTTAAAATCAACTTCAATTGCTCTTCCACTATCAAATAATTTGCTCATGTTATCGTCATTCATAATTCTATTTGATCCTTCTACCTTAGAATTATTGATTACTTCCAAAATCGGAAAACCATGTTTTTGAATTAATGACTTGGTTTCTCCAGCAATTTTTTCTGAAATAAGAGTATCTTGTTTTACAATTACTACTAAATCCCATTGAGTTTCTTCCAGCAAAGTTATTACTGCATCGCTAGTTCCGGGAGGAGCATCCGCAATCAAAAACTTAATGTCTTCCATTAAAGTATTGCCAAACAATTGTCTAATTGCACTAGTAATCATTGGACCTCGCCAAGCAACAGTAGAATCGTGTTGAATTAAGTCTATAGAGACGACTCCAAGATTTGGATTAACACTAACGGGAATCAAATAATTTCTTGAATCAAGGTTTTCAACTTTCATTCGCTCATTTAATCCTAAGTAATGCGGAATACTGGCTCCCGTAATATCACAATCCAATAATATTGTCTTTCCCTGAGAAGCATAAAATAAAGATAAGAGCACTGAAATCGTGCTTTTTCCTACTCCGCCCTTTCCAGAACAAACTAAAATCTTTTTCAAGCAATAAACCTACAAATATAATTAGGTTTTATCAAATAAATTAATACAGAGTGAAAAGTAAATGATGAAAGAACATTATATTTCAGAAGTACCCTTAAATCAAGAAACAACCATTGCAGGTTGGGTGCATGAAGTTCGTGACACTAAAAACTTTTTATTCTTCGTCTTAAGAGATAAAACTGGAAAAATTCAAGTAACAATTAAGAAAGGAGAAAACGAATTATCAGAAAAAGCAATAAAACTTGTTAGAGAAGACTGCATTCAATTGAAAGGAATTTCAAAAGAAAGCAAGATTGCTAATGCAGGAATAGAATTTGTTCCAACCGAATTAACTGTCTTGGGAAAAGTCGAAGGAATAGTTCCAATTGATGTTACTGGCAGAGTAGCTGCAGAATTAGATACTAGATTAGATTATAGAAGCATAGACTTGAGAAGAGACAAGATCAAATCAATTTTCAAAATAAAATCAAAAGTAGTACAAGAATTCAGGAATTATCTTTCTTCAAGAGATTTTGAAGAATTGCACGTACCAAGCATTTTAGGTTCAAGCACTGAAGGTGGAACTGAATTATTTGAAATAAAATATTTTGAAAAGAAAGCTTATTTGTCACAATCCCCGCAATTATACAAACAACTGGCAGTATTAGGAGGATATGACAAAGTATACATTACTACTCCAGTTTTCAGAGCTGAAAAACACAATACGTTAAGCCATTTGAATGAATGCATGCAATTGGATATTGAAATGGGCTTCTGCGACAATAATGATGCAATGAAAGTACTTGGAGAGACGTTTATTGCAATGCTTAAGAAAGCAAGTGAAATGCAGAAAGAATTAGAAGCCATTGGAACTCAAATTAAACTTCCGAGTGAAGAAGTTCCAATAGTAACTTACAAGGAAATAATCGAAAGACTGCAAAAAATAGGTTCAAAAACTCAAGACGGCGAAGACTTAAGCAAGGACGACGAAAAACTCATTTACGAAAAACTTGGATACGAGTACGTAATAATAAAAGATTATCCGACAAAAGTAAGAGCATTTTATTCATTACCATACTTAGACGGAGAATCTGAATACAAGAATAAAGAATATTGTAAGAGTTACGATTTAATCTACAGAGGAACTGAAATTTCTTCTGGAGCCCAAAGAATCCACGATCCTCAACTACTAACGGATCAAATAAAAGAAAAAGGATTGAATCCTGAAGACTTCAAAGGATACATTGATTCATTCAAATACGGTTCATGCCCGCATGCAGGCTGGAGTATTGGAGCGGAAAGAATAACAATGAAAATATGTAATCTGGAAAACATTCGGGAAGCGGTATTGTGGCCTAGAGACCGAGTGCGAATCACTCCTTAGCATTAAAAAAGAATTACTGAATAATTATTTGAGTTTACAATGGAAACATCACTAATACTTTTAACAATAATTTCAAGTTGCGTAGGATTCATAGTTAGTTTTTTACTAATTCCAAAATTCAAGACATTTCTTCACAACATTGACATTCTAGCAATCGATCAACAAAAAAAGGAAAAACCGAGGATAGCAACTTCAGGTGGAATTCCTATTGCAATAGGATTTTTCACTGCAATAATGGTCTTCTTAATACTAAAAACATATTTTCCACTAACCTTTAATTTTAACATTAATTACGATTACATTTTAGCTGCGTGCTTAACATCTTTGTTCATTGCATTGGTTGGTTTCTTTGATGACATTTACTTGAAAAAAGTAAAAACAAAAACAAACGATACTGCAGAATACAGGATAGGATTAAGCCAATGGATGAAACCGTTAATAACATTACAAGCAGCACTTCCCTTGGTAGTAATAATCAATAATTATTCTAATCTAGCGATTCCATTTATAGGAAAAATTGAATTGGGAGTTATAATTCCATTAATAATAATTCCAATAGTAATCATGGGAGTAAGCAATGCTTTCAACATGTTTGCAGGGAAAAATGGTTTGGAAGCAGGATTAGGAATTCAAGCATTCTTATTTCTCGGATTAATAGGAATAACTCTCGGAAAAAATGAAATGACATTATTGTGTTTTATTTCAATGGCTTGTCTTCTAGCTTTCTTAAAATTCAACTGGTATCCGGCTTCAATATTGCCTGGAGATTCTCTAACGTACTTTACTGGAGGAGCTTTTGCCTCAGCAATAATTTTAGGTGGAAGTCAAGTAATTTTTTATGCAGGAATAATATTCATTCCATGGATTCTAGAAGCAATACTAAAATTACGTGGCAACTTCAAGAAAAAGAGTTTAGGAGAATTACAGAAAGACGGTACGTTAAAAGCCCCATATGATAAAATCTATTCATTAAATCATATTGTAATGAAGATCCCAGAATGGTTTGATATGAAAAGAAGGTTCAAGGAAAGCGAAATTGCAGTCATACTAATCAGTTTTGCAAGTCTATTTTCGTTAGCAGCATTTATTTTAGTTACAATATTATAAACTAAATAGAGGTTTAGTAAGTGAAGTTAGTTTACAAAATAATAATCGGAATAATCGTATTTTTTGCAGTAATACTTACTAGTTTCTTCTACTATGCCGGCGCAAGATTATACAACGCATTCCAAGGCAATCCGCCTGGAACTTTCAACAATACTTTGGCCTTAGAAATTCCGTTAGCATTAATTCAAAATTATAATAGAACATTGAATCATACGATTCCATATGAATGTGATTCAAGAAATCCATATTATTCAAATTCAAACTATTCACTAATCCCATGCATTAATTCATTAAAAATAAATGAAACCCTGAAAAACATTTGCTTGGAAAAACAAAAACTCATAGAAAACGTAATAATCCAAAGAAGAGGCTATTCGAAAATACAATTAGGTTGGACTTCAATGATTGATCAGAAAGTTTTCGAAATAAACGATTGCTTGGATTTAATCAGCAATTACTCAAGGTAAGAAATCTTGATTCTTAATCTTTTCAGGCAAGTAAGTATTTGAAATATATTGCAAGTTCTTTGAAGACAAAGACTGAATTTCTGCTTTAATCTTTAGATCTAAGAACTTATTGATTTCAGTCTGCCATTCTTTGTACTTGAACCACTCGTAGCTCTTCATTTCTTGAGCTCTTTTTATGTCCACTTCCTTTGCTTTGATAGTTACTGCCTTCAAATCATAGTGTTCAATATCAGAAATACTCATTCCCAAGAATTTAGCTTCCCTGCATCCGAGTCTTTCCGATTCATGAGCTAAAGCCATTGAACCATATTTCATTGTAGAGTAAATATACCATCCATAAGGATCCGCGTCTGTTAAAATGTAAATTGGAAGTTTTAATTCCGTGGATAATCTCTGTAAGAATCGTCTTGCTCCTCTTGCAGCTTGTCCTGCAGTAGTCATTATCAAACTATTATTCTTCTGCCAGAATTTGTCTTCGTTTAACCTGTCGAAAATCGCATTTTTTTCTGCTACTAGAACATAATCAACATCTACTTTCTTGAAATTAATTTGCTCTACAATTGACGGTACAGACCAACCCCCTGAACCCATTTTGCTCAAGTCAATTAAGTCGACTTTATCTCTTACTCTGTCTTCGACAGTCATGTTTCCAGCCATTCTGCCTTTAGGTTCTGCTCTTAAGTTTAATCTTTCTCTGAAAGTTTCCAAGGCTACTTCAAAATCTACTATTGCCAAGTCAGATTCTTTCTGTTCGTCAATAGTATCTTCTTTAGTTCCTTCAATCGTGTGCTTTTTGGCATAATATAAGTCTCGAAGTGTTGCAGTTAATTCGTTTGCTAGCAAATCTTTTTGAACATAAGATGCGACTAACATTGTTTGCATAAATCTTCTCGCGTGGGCTACATTGAAGAGGGATCGTTTAGCCATTTTGTCTCCGAGAATAATCTTTTGTTGTGATTCGTCAAAATGAACGTTAGCACTTCCTCTAATTGGAATATCCAAATGAGGATTATCCATTGCTTCTATTTGACTGATTAACTTTTCTCCCAAAGCTTTTATTTTTAGTGAAATGTCTTCAGTATTTCGTTTATTAGTTTTTTCTTGCGATCTTGCTGCCATAATCTTAAATCATCCTCATATAATCAAAAATTCAATATTTTACAGAACCTCCATTTTCAAGTATTTTTATTCCAGAATATTCTTTTTCTTTAAGCAATTTTAATAATTCTTCCTTTGGTTCATCTATAGTATCTAAAGCCAATCTAAATGTACCCCAATGAATTGGAATCATGTTTAAAGCTCTTAAATCTTCATAACATTTCAAACCATGTTTTGGATTCATGTGAATAAACCAATTCAAGAAATACGGTTTATAACAACCAATCTGTATTAATGCCAAATCAATACGATCTTTCGAAAGTTCTTTTTTAAAATAATCCCAGTACGCAGTATCACCGGTAAAGTAAACATTCTTTTCTCCTCGAATCATATAACCCGCGCACTTTGTTGGGAAAATTGCGGGAAGCCTGTAAGCAACATGTCGAGCCTTGGTCAATTCAAATTCAACTCCTTCAACAGTATATTTTTCTCCATAATCCAATTCAACGTAATTTAACAAACCTTCTCTTTTCAAAAATTTTCCAGTTCCAACGGGAGCTAAAATCAATGTATGCGGATTCGCATTTGAAAGCAGTTTAAGAGATGGAAAATTCAAATGATCATAATGAACATGACTTATGGGAATAACATCAATCTTCGGAAGTTTTTCAAAAGGAATTCCTGGTTGTCTTGATCTTTTAATGAAGAAAGCATAATTGGTCAGATGTGGATCAGTCAAGTAAGTAATTTTTTCTTCGACTAAAACTGTGGAATGACCAACAAATGAAACTTTCAAATTATTAAACACCAAATCATTCTTCAGCAGAATCTCCTAAATCTTCGTCGGAGTTCAACTCATCTTCACTTTCATCTTTAGCTTCAAGAAGAGCGGTTCGGTCTTTAGCTATCTTTGAAAGCTTGTCTTTTAATTTTTCTTTGCTTACTCCGGTTATATCATGCAAGCAAGCAACTACTTCACCAATGTAACGCATGAAAATGCTTCTTCTTTCTTCTTGATCGGCTAATTTTTGTAGAGAGTGAATGTAAATTGAAACTTCACGAGCACATTCCATTAAAGCATTCCTGATTTCAACTACTATTTCCTCTTCAGAAGAAATAGCTAATTTTCCTGCTCCAGTGTAAGGAACGTAAACTGAAACAAAGTTAACAAAAATAGATACGGGCTGATGATCAATATCTTTCAAATCATAGCGATTCCAGTCAATTGTTTTAACTGCTTCAGTAATAGCACAATTTCCAGCGTCAAATAATAAAGGGGTTCTGTTTGCAAACCTTAGAATTTCAACTCCTTTGCCTTCTTGTCCCAAAGTGCTTCCAGCTTCTCCTCCGAAAGCAACTGCAGCTTCAACTAAGAATGGAATTCCTCCTCTAAAAACTCTGGCTTTTCTTTCAACTACTTTCAATTGCTCTGGTTTTAGTAAACTAGTCAAACTCTTTTTAATTTGTTCTTCTCCGATTGGAACAAGAGTGTCAACTTCAGGAGCAATCCACTTCACTTTTTGAAATTGCTGTACTAGTTTTTCAGCTTCAGTCCATTGTAATGAAGAAGGAGTTTTCTTAAAATCAATTTTGGTGAGTGCTTCTAGTTCTTTTACTTTATCATTTGAAAATCTTGAAAATTCAGTAGTAAAGAAACCACTTAACGATCTTGCTTTAGTACTGGAAATCATGTCCATTAAATCTGAAACATTCATTCCAAGAGCATGAGGTAAAGCTGCTTTTGGTTTTTGAGGAATTTCCTTTATGGACCTTGGAAATACTACTACATTGCCAGTTGGTTCGATTAGAGTAAGTTGAGCATGAGGGTTTGCAAGGGCAGTTCTTCTCAAATATTCGTAAACAGAATATTCTGATTTATTATAACCTACTTCAGCAAATTCACAAGTTACTTTTACTCCCCTGAATTTTCCGGCATATTCTTTTTCATTGGTAGTGACTGGATCATTTGTTTTAACGTCAATAGATAAATCACATTCGTAAACCTTGCCATCACCGATACCACTTTTAACGTGAGTTGGTTTTCCGGTAGTCATTGAACCGAATAATACTGCGTAGGCAGCTCCGATTCCTTGTTGTCCTCTTTTTTGTTTTCTTTTATGAAATTTTGTTCCAGCCAATAATTTTCCGAAAGCCTGTCCTACATTTTTCTTTGGAACTCCAGTTCCGTTATCTTCAACGCTAACTTTAATGTGACCAGTCGCGTATTTTGCAATAATAGTATTGCCTACAGGAAGAGGAGCTTTCAAAATTATTACTTTAACTGATTCTTTGCCTTTTCTTTCAGTTTTAATGCTATAATCTACTTTATTTTGAAGCATTATTCCATTAGAATAAAATTCATACATGTCTGCTTCTAAAACTTCTTGAGGAATTTCAAACAAAGCTTTTCCGCCGTCACCTGAAGCAATTACTTCTTCTCTTTTAGCAGCAGCAACTTCTTCTAATTCAACTAGGATTTCTGGAAGAATTTCTCCTTCTTCACAAGCATCAAGAGAATTAGTGACAAATTCGTGAACTATAGTGGTTAAAGATCTTATTTTTCCAGAGTAACCAAGCATTTGCCTGTTTCTCTTGAAAAATTCAGCTACACTGTATTCTCTAAATTCTTTACTTAATTGTTCTTCAGATACATCATTTTTGTCGGCCATTAAAAAAATCACTCTTTTTTAAAAATCAAACAGAATTTTGATTAGTAATAATATAATATTGACTAATTAAGTCTAGAGGAATTAAAAAAACTTTGCTCCAATAAGTTTATTAAAAATTAATGAACAAAAAACTTTTGTAAAGGCTTCATTAGCTCGCTAACTTGCATCCAAACTAAAGCCCAAAGCCAAACTAGCAAGACTATTGAAAGAGGTATTTGAACCATCAAAAATCCAAATAAAGCGAAACAAGTAGCAACCAATTGAGTTATAGTAGTGGCAAGGAGTACTTGCATGCTTGGGAGATACTTGTACCATTTTTCAGAAGTATGGGCTACGTAAATCAACATGTGACCCGATACAGTTAGTTTAAGAAAGAAGGCAGTCTGTATCAATGCAATATTCAAGTGTAAAATGTCCTTTAGAATAAAGAAAAATAACACACTGTTAATAATTCCAACTACTCCAAAAAGACAACTCAATATTAGTCTGGCTTTAGCGTTTATTTTAGCGGGATTAGTTCCAATCTTAACATGATTATATGCAAGCGAAACAATTGGTAGATCATTCAATATGGATAATAAGATCAATTGAATAGGGAGAAGAGGATAAGAACCAGTCATTAAACCTAAAATAACTATGGTTCCAATTAAACGGAAACTCTCAGAAATTCTATAAACTGAATAACTATAAAGTCTAGCAAAAATTTTCCTTGACTCTAGAATAGCGTCTCTGATAACAGATATGCCTGAAGAAAGCAAAACTATATCTGCAGAACTTTTAACAGCATCTAATGCATTACTGACTGCAATCCCAATATTTGCAGCCTTTATAGCAGGCAAATCATTAATCCCGTCTCCAGTCATAGCAACTACATGCTCACGCTTAGCAGTAGTTGCCAATTTTAATTTATCATCTGGAAGAACTTCTGCATAAATATCTTCTTCAGATAAACCAAGATCGTGACCTACTCTTTGAGCTATTGCAACATGGTCTCCAGTAACCATTTTGACTCTAACTCCATTATCTTTAAGAAAATCAATAACATTTCTAGCATCAGCTCTTACAGGATCTGAAAGTAAAAGCAAGCCAGCTAAAGTCATGTTCGTATTATCAGCAGTTTTACTGAAAGCTACAGCAAGGGTTCTAAAACCAGTTTGAGCATAGATTTCTAAATCTTTTTCAAATCTTTTTTTAGTTTGATCATCAGTATTACAAAAACTTAAAATTACTTGAGGAGCACCGACTGTTACGCTTATTTTATCATTCCCTAATTTTGCTATTGCGAAACTTCTTTTAGTCTTTGAATCAGCGGAGTTAAAATCTAGTATTTCATAACTATTTTCCTGCTTGGTTTCAGTGTATTTTTTGATTATGCATTGACTAATAATACTACGAGAATCTTTTACTGAACTGAGAAAAGCATAGAATAAAACTTCTTGTTCCTTTGAAGAATAAGGAATTACCTTTTCAATCCCTATTTGATTAGTAGTGAGAGTTCCGGTTTTGTCAGTAAAAAGAATGTCAAATGTAGCTAAATCTTCAAGAGAAGACAAACGTCTTACTATAACGTTTTCAGATGAAAGTTTCAATACGCCTAAACTTATTATCAAAGTCATTACTGTAGGAAGAGCTATAGGAATTCCAGCAATAGCTAAGCTTAGACCTAATTCCAAAATATCAGTAATGGGAGATCCTCGTAAAAAGAAAACAACTGCAACTATTACTATTCCTAATAAACTGACTATTGAAAGAAATTTTGCAATATCTAAAATATCTTTTTCTAAAACGCTTTTCTTTTCTATTTTTTCTACTGATTGTAAGGTTTTACCAAAATAAGTTTTAGAGCCGATAAATTCTACTGTAGCCTTGCAAAGACCAGTAACAACGAAAGAACCAGAATAAATTTTGTCATTATTCTTCTTTTCTTTAGGTAAAGATTCTCCGGTTAAAGTAGCATCACTAATGGTAAAATTTTCGCTCTCAACAACTTCAACGTCAGCAGGAACAATATCTCCCATAGCTAACTCTATAAAATCACCAGGAACTAAGTCTATAGAATTAACCCATATCCAAGAATTATCTCGAAAGACTTTAACATTAATTTGTAATTTTTCATTAAGCTTTTTTATTGCATTATCTGCTTTTCTTTCTTGCCAAAAGCTCAAACCAGAATTAACCATTAATAAAACTAGAATAAAGTAAAAATCAAACAATTTTCCAGAAATATAAGATAAAACTGCTGCAATAAGAAACATTATTTTGATAGGAGTAGGCTTGAATATTTTTAATATTATACTTGGTTTCCTTTCTTCAATCTTATTTTTACCGTATTCTTTACTTCTATCCTGAACTTCGCTGCTGGTAAGCCCTAGTGTTTTAGTTTCCACAGTAGTTACAAAATTTTAATGCTTATAAATGTTTCTTGAAATTAGAAGCTATCTAAAAATTATTTTAAAGATGCTAAAATGTTAGTGATTGCCTTTGAAGAAAGTTCTCCGATGCCACTAGTTATGAAGCTAATTGCAACTGCAGTAAGTAATAAGCCCATAACTCTCGAAAGTATGTCAAGAGTATCTTTTCCAAGAGTATTTTGCAACCATGCAGCTTGTCTCAATAAAACATAAGTTAAAAATAAGGAAAGAAAACCTGCAAACAATGTCACCAAAATCCCATAACTAGCTACTGAAAGAATGGTAATAGTAATAACACCAGGACCAGTAATCAAAGGAACACCAATAATTATTGCAGAAGCACTAGGATCTTTTGAATCCTTGTCTCCAAAATCCAAATTTAATACCAATTCAATTCCTAAAAGAACCAAAATAATTCCTCCAGCAATCTTAAAATCAGAAATAGTTATTCCAAACCAACCGAAAATAAAAGTTCCAGCAAAAGCAAAAAGAAGAATGGGAATAGCAGCAACAATAATAGCCTTATTGGCAGCAGCTATTTTATCAAGATTAGTAAACTTTTTTGTTACTGAAAGGAATGCGGGAATACTGACAAACGGATCCATAATAACAAAGAACTGGATAAACGTTTCAAGAAAACCGGTCCAAGAAAAATCAACCATACTGCAATAATAAAAAACTTAATGCTTATAATGATTGACATGAAAGAAATAATACTCTCAAAAAGAGCTGTAAAAAGAATTACTACTGATAGACTTAAGGAAGTAGAACACGAATTAAGCGTAAAAATAAAAAGAGAAGGAGAATTCTTTGAAATAGATGGAGAGGCTATTAATGAATGGATTGCTGAAAACGTTTTACAAGCCATTGGAATGGGATTTCTACTGAAAGATGCTTTGAAACTCAAGAATGACGAGTATTACTTGGAAAAGAGCAGCATTTCAGAATACTTTGGAAATAAAGAAAAACTAGTCAAAAGATATTCTGCAAGATTGATTGGAAGAAATGGAACAGTCAAAAAAAATATTGAAAGCTTGACTGATGTTAAGATAATAGTAGACGATGAAGAAGATGAACTAGGATTGATTGGAACCTATGAAGACTTGAAAGTAACCAAAAAAGCAATTCAAATGATTTTCGAGGGACTAAATCACGCAACAGTATTCAAATTCCTAGAAAGAAAAAGGGAAGCTAACAAATTCGCTAATTTAAGATAAAAAAATAAAATTAAAAAAGAATTACAGCAAGTGTAATCCATACATTAAGATTGCACTTGCAAATACTAGTGAGATAGTATTCAATACTTTGATCAAAGAATTCAAAGCTGGACCAGCAGTATCTTTGAAAGGATCTCCTACAGTGTCTCCTACTACTGCTGCCTTGTGAGTATCACTTCCTTTTCCTCCAAAACTTCCTTGTTCAATGTACTTCTTTGCATTATCCCATGCTGCTCCACTTGTTGACATCATTAACGCTAGTAAGAATCCGCTTACTATTGATCCTGCTAGTAATCCTCCCAATGCTTGTGGACCTAAAATGAATCCTACTAATAATGGAGTTAATACTGCAAGTATTCCTGGAATTAATAATTGTGATAACGATGCTTTAGTGCAAATGTCAACACATTTTGCGTAATCTGGTTTTGCTTTTCCAGCCATTAATCCTTTGATTGTCTTGAATTGTCTTCGTACTTCTTCTACTATTGAAAAAGCGGCTGTTCCCACTGCTTTCATTAAGAATGAAGCGAAGATGAATGGAAGCATTCCTCCAATGAATAATCCAACTACTACTCCAGGAGTTAACAGGTTGAATACAGTTACGTGTGTTGCTTCAGCGAATGCAGCAAATAATGCTAGTGCACCTAGTGCTGCTCCTGCGATTGCAAATCCTTTTGTAGTTGCTTTAGTAGTGTTTCCTACTGCATCTAATTCGTCAGTAATTTTTCTAACACTTTGAGGCAATCCTGACATTTCAGCAATTCCTCCTGCGTTGTCAGTGATTGGACCATAAGCATCTAATGCAATTACTATTCCAGTCATTGAAAGCATTGCAACTGCAGCTAATGCAATTCCATATAATCCAGCCAAATTATAACTTAGAATTATTGCTCCAATGATTAGCAAGACAGGTAATGCAGTGCTTTGTAATCCTACTGCTAGTCCTTGTATCAAGTTTGTTCCTGCTCCAGTTTTTGAAGCATTTGCAATACTTTTAACTGGATAGAATTCTTTTGCAGTATAGTATTCTGTTATTTTGAAAATCAAGATTGTAACTAAAACTCCTACTAAAGTAGTGTAAAATAATTTTGAATCTCCTGCAGTTACTAAGTAGAAACCTCCAATTGCGAATAAAGCAGTAGCCCATAATCCTTTATACAAAGCTTTCATGATCGACTTGTCCCTTCCTACTTTCACAAAGTTCAATCCGATGATTGTAGCTAATGCTCCAACTGAAGCTACTAGTAAAGGTAAGAAAACATATTCGGTTCCTAAAGCCGTTCCTAAAAGCATTGCTGATAAAACAGTTACTCCATAAGATTCAAACAAGTCTGCAGCCATTCCAGCACAATCTCCCACATTATCTCCGACATTGTCAGCTATTACTGCAGGATTTCTTGGATCATCTTCAGGAATATTCTTTTCAACCTTTCCAACTAAGTCAGCTCCAACATCCGCCGCCTTAGTATAAATTCCTCCTCCAACTCTAGCGAATAATGAAATTAATGAAGCTCCAAAACCAAATCCAATGATAACAGTAACACTGTTAAACATCCAAAATAAAATGCTCAAAGCTACTAAGCATAATCCAACTAGCATTAATCCGGTGACACTTCCTCCTTTGAAGGCAACTCCTAAAGCATCATGTAATCCATTCTTTGCTGCTTCAGCAGTTCTAACATTAGCTCTTACTGAAACCATCATTCCAATGAATCCAGCTAGGCCAGAAGTAATTACTCCGACTAAGAATGCAATTCCTACATTCCAATTAATGAAGTATCCTACGGCTAAAAATAATAAAATCAAGTAAGGTAGTAAAGTTTTGTATTGTCTTAACAAGAAAGCAGTAGCTCCTTGCTTAATTGCCATGGAAATATCTTGCATTTTAGCATTTCCAGAACTCTTTTTCATTACGTGTACAATCAAGTAAACAGCAAAAATTAGTGTAATAATCCCACTAAGGAAAGCAACCCATACTGTATCTAACAAATCCAACCACCAAATTTAATTTTAAAAATACAAAAATAATTTACTGAAACAATCTTTTAAAAGATAATTGTTTGAAAGGAAATTAAATTACGGATAAAATAAAGGCAATTAACAGAAAATGCAGGGTTCTTCCCACTATTACTCCAACTAAAAACCTCCACGAATCCATATCAAACAATCCTGCGAAAAAACAAACCACGTCAAAAACTGCCGCAAAAGGAATTATGCCTATAAGTAACACTGCATAGTCTCCATAATCTTCAAAATAGCGTTTTATAGTTACAAAGAACCTGTGACCCGTAAATTTTTGCACTTTTTCTTTTAAACTCCAGGCAATCCAAAAACTGGCTACAGACCCAATTGTAGAAGCTAAAATAGATAATCCAATGAGAGACCATTTCTGTGAGTAAAAAGAAAAAGCAGTTATGAATACGGCGTCAATGGGAAAGGGAACAGGAAGAGAACCAAAGGTCATTACTGAAAAATAACCGAAAAGCCCATGGCCTTCTAAATAACTTTTTAAGTCAGCTTTAACGTTTGGAAAAAAAGCAAAAAGTAGGAAGAGGACGATCAGAGAACCTACTAGTAAAAGGAACCCCCAACCAACATCGCTTGCTAAAGTTTTATTCTTTTTGACAAACTCCTTTAGCATGTATTTAAATGGAATTTATAATTGAAAAGCCTTTGTCGTAAACAAATACGACAGGATTAAAGTTTCTTGGAAAGTGTTGAAAAGTAGTGTGAAGCTTCGGTTAAACTTTGAATTGTTCCGACATCACTCCAGTAATTTTCTATTATCGAATAGCTTAATTGATTTTGTAAAGCCAAATGAGAAAACAAGTCGGTGATTTCATACTCTCCTCTTTCTGAAGGAGTTATTTTCTTAATGTAGTCAAAAACGCTGGAATCTAGAAAATAAAGTCCAGTTATTGCCAAATTGCTTTTAGGAGCCTTGGGTTTTTCAACTATTTTCAAAATCTTGTTTCCATTTACTTCAGCAACTCCGTACCGTGACGGATCTGAAACTTTCTTTAAAAAAAGCATTCCATTAAACTTAGATTTTTTAAAAGAATCTAATTCTTTCTTAAAACAATCTTGAAAAACATTATCTCCAGCCATTACTACGAATTTATCTCCGTTAACAAAACGTTCCGCTTGAAGTACTGCATTAGCAGTTCCTTTTCTTTCGTTTTGAACTACATAAGAAGCTTTGACTCCCCAATCACTACCATCGCCAATTAATTTTATTATTCCTTCACAATTATCTCTTCCGATTACAACTAAAACTTGAGTTACTCCAGAACATACTAAAGTATTCAAAGCATGTAAGATCATTGGCTTGTCATAAACAGGAACTAACATTTTACTAGTTGCAAGGGTTAACGGTTTCAAACGAGTTCCCAACCCAGCTGCAAGTAAAACGCCTTTCATAACAAGTAAGAAATACTAAGGACCTTAAAATAATTTCTGGTAAAACAAATGTTTGAAGAAAAACTTAAAGAGAGATTTGACTTGGCTACTAGTGTCACTTTTCAAGAATCTAAAAACATTTCAGTCTACAATTGGTTTTATTATAAAGAAGGATTTTCACCGAGACTAGTGAAAACATTCGTAAGAGAATATTCTCTTGAAGGATTAGGTTTAGATGTTTTTTGTGGAACCGGAACCACTAATTTGGCATTATGTGAAATGGGTTTGAAAAATGTTGGGTTTGACTTCAATCCATTACTAGCACTTGTAGCAGAAGTTAAAACTACAGAATTTGATTACGATAAAACAAGTTTACTAATTAAAAAAGTGATAAACGAAAAACCTAAAATTGACTTTAATTGGAAGACGCAATTAGTTGAAGAAACAAAATACTTTACAAAACAAAATTACGATGAAATACTTGAATTGAGAGAATAAATATTCTCTCTTGATGAAGGAATGGAAAAAAACTTTCTAAAAGTGGTACTAGCGTCAATGATAACTCCTTGCTCTTTCATTCACAAAGACGGAGGAGTGTTGAAAATAGAAAAGAGAAGCGTTCCTCCAGCTAAAAAATACTTTGAAAGAAAAGCAAAAGAAATGTTAAAAGAAGCCAAAAAAAGAATTCTTAAAGCTGAAAGCCAAATATTTCAAGTAGATTCCCGAGATTTTGAATTAAATAAAAAAGTAGATTTCATTATAACCAGCCCGCCTTACTTGAACAATGTAGACTATTCAAAAGTTTACGCTTTTGAAACCTCGCTAATATTTCCAAAAGAGTACCATGAATTCAGCAAAAATACTTTGAGAAGTCACGCTTTCTCTTCAGACAAAGACAATGAAGAATTTGACTTGGATCAAATAAAGAAATTACTTGAAACAGACAGGGTTCCGCTTCAAGCCTTAAATTACTTAAGCGATTTAAAGAAAGTGATTAAGAATTGCTATAAGTATACTAACAAAAATGCGAAAATATTTTTCAACGTAGCAAATGGCGTTTATGAAGAATCAAGACTAACTCTAGATAATGCACTAGCATTCCTAATGGAAGAAGAAGGTTTTGAAATTAATGAAATACTAGTCGCTAGAAAAATTCCTGTTTACTTGAAATCAGGAAATCGATTTACAACTAGAGAAAGCATAGTAGTAGCAGAAAAAAATTGAAAATAAAAAAACTTATTCAAAATCTGCAGGTTGCTTGGCGAATTCTATTCCTTTTAATTCACAGTAAACTTTAGCCAATCCCCAGAAAATTAAGGACAATGCCTTTCTTCCCTTGTTGTTAGTAGGAATTACAGCATCAACAAACTGTAAAGAATTATTAGTATCACACAATGCAATGACTGGAACATTAATTTCAAAAGCTTCTTTCAAAGCCTGTTTGTCAACAGAAGGATCGGATAGAATAACCAAAGTAGGTTCTACAAAATCAGCTCTTGAAGGATTAGTAAATCTACCTGGAGTAAATCTTCCAGCTATTACATTAGCTCCAATAACTTGACAAAAAGTCTTTATTGGTCTAATTGAATTGTCTTTCGAACCAATAACATAAATGCCGCTAGCATCAAATTCTGAAAGCATTTTTGCCGCATTTCTTAAGCAGTCATCAGTTTTCTTTAGATCTAAGACGTGCAATCCGTCTTCTCTTGCCTTGTAAATATATGGTCTCATTGAACCGTGCTTTGTTTTGGTTCCAATGTGGACTCCTGCTTCTAATAATTTATCTTGTGGAATTACAAACTCTTGTTGACTCATTTAAAACACCTAAAAACCAGTTAGATTAATACTGTCTGGTTCGACTAGTAACAAATTCTTGAAACGTTAAGAAAACGGTTCAGTTGATTCGTTCCAGAAAAACTATGAAGAAAGTAGTTTAAAAACACAGTCATAAAAACAATTACTAACATATTTCTTACATCTGGAGGGGTAGCAAAGCCTGGTCAAATGCGCAGGGCTTAGAACTCTGTTACTTCGTGTATTCCTGGGTTCAAATCACAGCCCCTCCACTAAAACTTGCATTCAAAGAAAATCATTTTAAGCAATGAAGCCCTAATTCGTCACGTGACACACAGAATTCTTGAAGCTGCTTTATTTTTAGCTAACAGACCTTTAACTAGAGAGGAATTAAGTAAAATTCTTCCTGGACAAAATATAGATCAACTAGTTAATACGTTAAATCAATCTCTAGAAAATTCTTCTTTGGAAGTAATTTACGATGGAGATTCTGCCAGACTTCAAGTCAAACAAGAATTCTTGCCTAAAATTAAGGATTTGAGCAAAGGACCAGAACTAACTAGAAAAGGCATGAAAATTCTTGCGTTAATAGCTTCTAAAAAACAATTACTTCAGAAAGACTTGAAAAAATATTTCAGAGGAACATCTTACGATTACATTCACGAACTAGTAGAATTAGGATACTTGGAAAAACACAAGGACGGAAACAGTTGGTTGTTAAAACCTACGAAGAAATTTGAAGAACAATTTCAATTAGTACTCAAAAATGCTTCCGTTCCTAATACGAATTTAACTCAATTCTCTGAAAAAGAAGAAACAGACTCTGACGAATAGGATAACTTAATAATTTCAGAAAGCCAATAATATTTATTCAAACAAGGTGTTTTAAAAAATGCATTTCGTAGTAAAAGACTCGAAGAATTTCAAAACTTATGTTGATGCCATAACTGTTTTAGTTGATGAAGGAAGTTTTCAAATTGATTCACAAGGAATTCACTTGAGGACAATGGATCCATCACAAATTGCGTTAGTAGATTTTAATCTTCCTAAAGAAGGATTAAAAGAATTGAATGCAGAAGAAAAAATTTCCTTAAGCTTAAACTTGCTAGACTTAGGAAAAATACTTTCCAGAGGAAAAGCAGACGATACTTTAACTGTTACTTTAGAAGAAAAGGAATCAAAATTAATGCTTGAATTCAAAGGAAAAACAAAAAGAAGTTTTAAAGTTCCATTGCTTGACTTGAACACTCAACTTCCGAAAGAACCTAAAGTACCTTTTGATTCAACCATAAAAGTTAGTGGGGGAGAATTCAAAGACATGCTAAAAGATGCTGGACTAGTTTCTTCACATGTAGTAATTGAAGCAAGTCCAACTGAATTAATCGTAGAAGCTCATGGAGATTCAGGAGATGTCCGAATAGAAACTCCAAAAGGAGATTCAATAAAAATAAATGCCACTCAAAAAACTAGATCTATGTTTCCGTTTGAATACTTGGATAACATTACTAAAAATTGTCCTGACACTACAGAAATAGAATTATCATTGAAAACAGATGCTCCAATTCGAATATCATATAATCTAGGGGAAGCAACTCTAGCATATTACTTGGCTCCAAGAGTAGAAAATTAGTTATAAAAGTATTTAAATACTCTAATTGTTTTTGTAAAGTATGGAGAAAATTCTTTGGCTAAGATTCGGAGGCAGTAGATTGCATTCCTTGAAAATAATTGGAGTATTTCTAATGTTTGCAAGCGCATTTCAAATTGCAGGCAGTTTCTATTCTTTATTCGTAACATTAAATCAAGCTGGAGCAGCTTTTAACAAACCAGATTATGTTCCAACATTCTTTACATGGAGTCTTGGAAGTACGGTTAATAATATTCAATTTACTAGAGAAGACTTTATAGGAGTATCTCTGAAGCCTGTGGCAGAATTATTGTTCTGGATTGCAATGGGAATATTATCTACGCTAGTCTATCAAGCTGGTAGTGTTTTCTTTCCAATAGAAGAACGAGAACAGAACATAGCAGAACATCATAGGAAGCTTATTCAAAGAGTCGCACAAGCCAGTAAAATGAAAAAGAGATAAATTCGTATTCTTTTAGCATCAATATACGATAATTATCGAAAAAACAAAATGCTTTAAAGCATTTCAGTCAAAATAGTTAACATGGACTGGAAGAAAATTATTACCATACTACTAATAGTAGCGTTTGCCGGAGAAATAGTAGTTTTGAGTTTTACCTCAACTAGCGCACCAGCAAATAATACTACTGAAACTTCAGTTCCTACTTCAACTCCAGCACCAGTATTATTTTCCGGAAAAGGATATAGTCAAATACAAATTCTAAATCTCAGTGGAAAAGGATATTTCCAATGTGCTGGCGAAACTACAGATTTAACTCAAATAATAAATAATTCAAAATTATTTGATAGCATATCAAGAATACAACCTGGATTTTACAGAATTACTGCTCCAATCAATCTAACTTCAGAAGAATTTACTTCTAAGCAAGTTAAACTAGAAACATTAGTCAAAAAATACTGTAATAGCACTTTAACATACAGGTTGGGTTCAGTAAGATTACTGCTTCCTGAAGTCAACTTTACTTCTACTGATGGAAGATCACAAGTAATTAGTACAACACAACTAGAAAATTACTTTTACGATCAAGGTAGCACTGTCAACGCATTACTAATACCTACGTTTAAAGTGAATGAAAGCGGTTATGCTGAAATGTATACTAGCACTCACGATTATGCAATAGACCCTAGTCAAGGAGATGTAGTTATAATAGAGCAAATAAATCCATTTGCATCTTTATTTAATCAAAATACAAGCACTGATAATACTACTACAGTAAAGACAAACAATACTAATTCAACAGTAAACAGTACAGTAACAGTTAATACTAACTCAACAAAACTTAATCAAACAAAATGAGGTTGTTAAAAATATGAATCCAAAGAATAATGACGTAGTAGAACTTATGCTCACTACAATGAATCAAGATAATGCAGTTTATGACACTAATGACATTGAAGTAGCAAAAAAAAATAATATCTTTGACGAGAGAATAAGATATGAACCATTCGTAATTCCTTTAGGAAAAAATAGGATTGTCAAAAAACTTGAAGAAGAAGTTTTGAAAGCAAACGAAAACGAAGAAAAAACAATTGAAGTTGAAAATCCTTTCGGAGAAAGAAAAGCAGAACTAGTAAGAGTAATGTCAATGAACGAATTCAGAAGCCAAGACATTAACCCTTTTCCTGGAATGCCTATTGAAATTGAAGGATTGAAAGGAAAAGTCCAAAGCGTTTCTGGAGGAAGAGTGCGTGTTGATTTTAACCATGACTTGGCAGGCCAAAACGTAAAATACACGTTCAAAATATTAAAAATTGGTTCAACTCCAGCAGACAAAGCAGGAATGCTAGTCAAGGCTTACTTAAAACAATTTGGAGAAACAACTCAAAAAATTGAAGGAGAAAAATTAATTGTAGAAGCAAACAAAAAAGTTGCCAAGACAATTGACTATCAAACCCAAAAAATAAGATTGATAGGAGATACTTTAGCCATTGTTCCTGAAGTAAAAGAAGTAGAATTCAAGGAAACATACGGAGTACAAAACTAAAAATCTTTTAAGCAATTGAATACACTAATTAGTTAGCACGAGCTTTGGGCCCGTAGTCGAATGGTAAGACGCCTCTCTCACAAATTAAATACAATTGAGTACAGAGGAGATCCGGAGTCCGATTATCCGCGGGCCCACTAAAAAATTATTTCTTGAAAAATTCAACTATTTTACTAATAGAAGTAGAATCCAGCATGTTAGCGCCATGACCTTCATTTTGTAATTTAACAAAAGTTAAAGATCCAGTATAATTGTCTTGTATTTTCTGTGAAGAATCAAAAGCATAAGTATCTTCGTTGCTTGCAAAAATAAGAAGAATTGGGCCGTTGCTTTGATTTAGATCATCAACAATACTTACTCCCCTGTAACTTAATCCGGGAGATAATAGCACTGCCTTGCCAATATTATGCTTTGAAGCAAAATTAAATGCAAGATTAGCTCCAATACTCGCTCCAACAAATCCGATTAATTGAACGTTATTAGACTTAAGGTAATTTGCTGCGGCATCAACGTCATTTTGCATGCTAATAAAATCTTGATCAGTGAATTGAAACATTTGCTTTGGATAAATGGTTTCACCCATTCCTCTCAAATCAATTGAAAGAGTAGTAATATTATTTTTGTTTAATTCTTTTTCTAAAGCAATGAAACTAGATTTGTCTTTTCCAATTTGAGGCAATAATATGACTCCATGATTAGAGGTTTTATTAAAATCAAAACTTAAGTTAGCACCATCAATCGTTTGAATATAATTTCCTGAAGCTTGGATTGTAACAATTTGGGTAGTTGAAGAAGAATTGTTAAAATCTGATTTAGCTGCTTGGGCTGCAGAATTAAGTTGGTTAAAACCACTTAAAGCTAAATAGAATAATATGCCAGAAGAAATGAGTATTAAAATCAACGTAGAAGTTTTCATAAATAATTAATCCTTAAGGTATAATGTTCCCTACTTCATCCAAAGCAATGAATTTCTTGTCAGAACCCTGTTGCCATAATACAAGCCAATAAGGATCTCTTTTCAAAGTTTTAGTAAAATCATTAACTCCAGTCCATAGGAGAGGGCAACAAGTGGTGTCAATAACATCGGGTTTTGAAGCGCATGCTCTTCCGCCCTTAGAAATGATATTTTGAACGTCTAAATCTTTAGAAGAAGCTATTATGGCTTCTTCAGGTTGAATGATTGGACCGCTAACATTGCAGTCTTTAACTAAATAAATTTTCCTAGAATAAATTGGGTTCAAATTGTATTCCATTTCAACTAAAGAAGGACAATTTGAATTAGGATTGAGTGAAACAAAAGCGATTATTTTACTAGAGTTTTGTTCGCTATAATTCAAGCTTCTTATGCAGAAATCATTGAATTGAGTAGAAATGTCGTTTTCAATTTTTTTGGAAATATCTAACGAAACTCCCTTCGAAGTAGAAGGAGCAGACAAATTTAACACTAATAAGACTGCTAAAAGGATTAACAGTAGAGTCCAAAATTTCATTGCTAATAATATATTCTTTGAACGTATTTAATTATTAAACCTTAAACAAAAATGGTGAATTTTAATGAAAATAACGGTAATAGAATGTTCTGAAAATGCTTTTTCAGTATACAATGAATTGGTTTTGGAAGCACAACACCTTACTTCAGATTTGACGTTAAATAAACTAGAATGTCCTCTAGCGGAAAAAACTCATGTGTTCGTTAAGAAAGCTTTGCTTAGTGGAAGTGATGCAGTAATTTATTGCGTTGATTCTCATGCTGCAGATGAAGCAAGCTTGGCGCATTTACGAGAATTAATTGAAAAACTGGAATTAGAAACAGGAAAAATGTGTTTAGAATGTTCTCCTACTTTCAAAAATGACAAAGAAGAATATTCAAAGGAAGCACTAAAAGAATTAACTACAATAATAAAAATAATTTTAGATTCCGAAGGATACTCTGTAAAAGCAGAGTCTACATCTAATCCTGAAGAAAATAAGGAAGAAATTCTCGACGTGGATAAAGGAAAAAGCTTGTTCTAATTGCTCAAATCAATTATTGATTGAGCTAAATCTCCATTGTTCTTTGTCAAAGTTTGTTTTGCTATTTCAGAAGTACAACCGGTTTTTTCAATTAGTAATTTAACGTCTTCTTCAGAAAACAAACTTGTTTTTTCAGTTACCTTCCCCGAAATTTGAAAACTTTGTTCTCCTTTCATGTCAATCAATTGAACTTTCGGGTCTGAAACAACGTAAATCTTATCCTTGCCTTTAATGATGACTTCACTAGCATCAACATCTTTAACGTTAATACCCATTTGACGCATCATTGCTTGCATTTGTCTTGGGTCCATTCCTGGCATCATAATAATACATTTTAAAATAAGTTTAATAAAAATACTGTTGTTCAATCAAGTGAATCCAATGACTATAAGATTTTACGATCATACTGCAGACATTAAGTTTAGAGTAACTGAAACTAGTTTCAATACGTTACTCGAAAATGCCTCTAAAGCAATGTTTAGCGTCATAGCAAAAACCAGAACACTCAAAGAAGACAAGCAAGTGAAAATAAAAGTAAAAGTAAAAAAAAATGATGAATTAATAATAAGATTATTAAGTGAATTGCTGACGTTGCATCAGACTAAAGAATTATTCTTTAAAAGACTAAAAATTATTAAAACAGATAAAAAAACATTTGTTGAAGCAATTGCCTATGGAGAAAAAATGACGCCACAAAAAGGAAGAATTGATGTCAAGGCCGTAACTTTCCATGAATTCAATTTCAGCAAAAAAGACAAAAAACTCTCTTGCACTATAATTTTAGACATTTAAAACCCATCGAAAATAGATTATTAAATTACAAATCGTTAATTTTGCTTAATGAGAGTTCTAAGTTTTCTTTCAATGGCAATATTCATAGGCACTTTTGCAGTTGTATATTTTACTGACTTTAAGGATCCTTTAATGTTCAATCCTCCTTTCTTTCATGATGCTAACAACTTTTACTTGACTGAAATCGTATCTGCGTTCTTTTCATTCCTTTGCTCAATGCTATTCTTTGGAGCCTCTGGGCCAATAATAGCAATAATACAAGCATCAAGATATGCCAGCATACTTGCGACTTCAAATTCTAATTTGAACCTGATAGCCACGGCACTATTAGCCATACCGAATCTATTATTCGTGATAGCCGGAACGGAATACGGTGGAAAATACTTGGATCAAATGAACGGAGAAGACAAAACTTTGAACGGTAGAACTGAATTAATTTTAGGAGCACTAGCAATGGTAATAGTCATTCTACTCAAAGTGGTGATTGCAGGTTAATGCCAGTACTATTTGATATCTTAGGAGATATTGCAAACTTAAGTTTCGTAATAAAAATAATGTGTTTTTCATACTTGACTTACTGGCTCTATGCTACTTTTTATAATTCTAAAATAATATTCGGAATTGCACTAATTGTGGCAGGTTATTTTACGATAACTTACTCTGATGCTACTACTGCATTAGTAGCAATATTCGGTTTATTGTTTGTTTTGGGACCACAATTACAGCAGACAATTTGGTTTGGATTGGCTCCACTATTGCAGCCATTCGGAATTGATTTGATGGGAAATACGGTAAATCAAAAAATGTCGATGTTAGAACAGGAAAAACATTCGAAAGAATTACAATCAAAGATAGCTGCTGGAGAAGCATCACAAGAAGAAGTAGAAGCTTTTCAAAGGCAACAACAGTTGCAACAAATGGCAGCTATGGAAGGTCAAGAGGACATTGGCGATGACGTTCCAAATTATGATGCAATGAAAAAAAGATCTATGATGTTAAGGAGATGAAAATAGAATGAGCATATTTGATGACATTGGAAACATTTTCAACATAATTTGGATAATAGCACTTGCATTCATCGCTTACTGGCTATATAATTGGGCTAAAGAAACATTGGTCTTTTCAAGTACTCTGGCCTATATAGTAGCAGGAATATTGATTTACTATCTAGTATTTGAATATCCTGTCATAGGATTTTTAGGAGTTACTGGATGGATTATAATAACTTCAGGATTGTTAATGGGATTAGCAATATTTGCTCCAGTATTCGGAAACATCATGTATAAAATGAAAAAAGGTGAAGGCCAATGAGTTTGAGAAAAACTCTTGCTTTGTACAGAAAAACAAAATTAGAAAGAAATATTTGGGTTGACAAAAAATGGCGTTTCCTAGCGTTTATTTTATTCGCATTATTTTTATGGGCATTTTACGCATGGATTCTAAACTATGATGCTTCTACATTCAGATGGTTTTTAGCAGGAATATTAATAGGATTCTGTGTTGCATCATTAGTAATAGAAATAGAACATTTACTTGGATTGTATAAAGTAGTAAAACACATGGACAAGAAAAATGTTAAGAAGATGAAAAAATGATTGAATTGAGTTTTATTCAAGATTTCGGGCTAGTAATAGTGATACTAGTGTTTTTTGCAGTGTACAGTTACTTGAATAATTCTTTAATAAAAAATCCAAGTTTAGCATTATTCGTGACCATAATAATAATGCTTTTACTCGTAATTCCTTATGATTGGTTCAAAATACTGTTGTTTCTAGCTCTCGTGTTTTACGGCTTCTTCCAAACGTTTAAGCCTTGGGAATGGTAAAATAAAATGGTTGACTTCACGTTTTTTATTTTAATAATATTTGCAGTTCTAGCTTTGCTTCAAGGTAATTTATACATTGGAATAGGATTATTTGTTGTAGCCGTACTTGTAACAAAAGATAAATTATTCATAATAGTAGGACTCTTAGCGGGAGCTTACTTTGTTGCAAGTAAATACTTGAACTGGGACTTGCCAAGCTGGATTAATTTGATAATACTTGGAATAATCATGGTTTTAATTCTTAGAAACATGAAAGAAGAGCCAATGCCGCAACAATACTATTAACTCATTAATAAAAATATAAAAACAGTTTAAAAGCAAAGTAAATTAATACATTAATATGAAGACCATTACCTTCTTGGCTTTAAGCATTCTAGCATTTTACTTTGTTACAATTAATGAATACTTCATATCTTTTCTAGTACTGATTTCAATGGTTATAGCAATCGTATATGAAGGATTCAAACTACCTCACGTTGAGGGACACGGTAGCGGACATGCCGGTTCAGCACATGCGGGGCATGATAATCATCAGCCTAATATTGGAGCTAGTATTGGTTCAATATTTGATTGGTTTGGAAGAAGCATGACCACACTAATTAGAGCCTTAAGTGGAGAGCCGAAACCAGAAAAAAAAGCTGAAACTGGAAAAAGCGACGGACATCACTAATCAACAAAAAGCTTTAAAATCAATTAAAACAAGAAAACTTACGCTATGGCATTTCCATTTTTTGGTTTAGTAAACATAATGGGGCTAATAGACGTAATAGCAGGAATAATACTACTTAATTCTGGTTCTTCAATTTCGGGCTTTCTAGGAATATGCTTGCTAATAAAAGGAGCAATAAGCGTGTTTTCAGTAGAAGCTTAGATTATTTTAACTTAAAAAGTAACTGTCTCTGTGATTCAAGTATTTGTTTATTCAAATCTATTAGAATATCTAATTTAGTTTTAAGTTCAGAATAATCTGGAGTATTAACCTGAGAAACAATATTGACTGGAGCCTGAACTTCTTTGGGCTTTTCAACAGCTTCAAGGGCTTGTGATACTAAAGTTTCTGCATTTTCTACACCCATTTGATTAAGCGTAGTAATTATGTCGTCCTTATTCATTCCCTTAGATACTAAATCTCTAATGATTTCATTAATTTCCATAAAACAGTTTCACTTTTTACGTTATTTAATCTTTGCACATTGTTCTTTATTTGAAGCAATAATTCAAATTTTATGGAAACATAAGGAACATATAATTTTTAATGGATACCCACGTGAATAATATAGATGCAGGAGTTAACTAAAATCATCATAAGTCGAGTTATAAAAGGGCCTTGGAAAACTATCACCGAAGGAATCTGGGGAGACGTTCCAATAGACATAATTGAAAACCAAAGCCATCAGACGATAATATTGGGTTATGACATCGTAGAAGGAAAAGTAAAAGGTGCACTAGTTCTTACAAGAGATTATTTAGCAACTGATGAAAAAGAAGACGTGTACAATATCCCTGAAGAACTAGGAGATTATACGTTGGTAATAAAAAAAGCTAAAGAGAGAAACACTGCTTTTGTAGCCTTCGGACCCAATTCAGCTTACGTTACTTCTGAATCAACAGTAATGGTAGAAACTATTAACAATCAAATTAATGAAATAGAATCAATTTACGGTCAAGTAGTAAGTTCCAAAAAACTTGCTAACACGAATCTAACAAGATTATCAGATGCAAGTAAAGAATACGCTCAAGCATTATTCGGAGATCCGCTTTACATTTATTACTTAAACCAACAATACTTGAATTCCATGACTAGATTATCTAGAATCAATCTAGGATTTACGACTGGAGGAACACCATATAGTCTCATCAAAAGTAGTTTGTTCTTGACTAAAGTCATTGGAAAACAAAACAACATAAGAGATTTCGTTAAAAATCTAACTTATAATCTCGTTCAAGCGGAAAATAACGTAGTCGTATTAAAATCTAGGGCTTTTCAAATTGGTTTTTCAGAAGCCAAGAATATTGTAACTAAAAAACTAGGAATAGATTACGGATTATTATTTTCAAAAATAACTTTACAGAATTTTATAGAAAAGTTTCTTAAAAGTCCAAGGCTTTCAGCTAAACTAGCTACTCTAGTAAAAGATAATTACGTGGTTTCCTTTGAAGAATTAATTCAAGGAATAAAAAGTATTGATGACGAAGACTTGCCGCAGTATGAAAGCTTGAAATTCGTAAGACTTTTGAAACTAATTGAGAAGAATGGAGAGAAAAACCAGCTTTTCATGAACAAAAAAATTACAGACTACTTGTTTGAATTAAGATTGATGAACAATAGAATCTTGGTTTTGGATTCCGAAGAAAATCAAGGACTATCAACTATGATAACCAGTTCGCTGTTAACTGAAACGGGCATGGTAAAGGAAATAAAACACAATACTTTTTTGATAGTAATCTGCGACACGCCGTATACTGTAGAATTAGTAAAGCAGATAAAAGAATTGAACGAAGAAGGATACAAGATAATTTTAGTAGTAGATGACGATTATTCGATAACTCCATTGAAAGAGACTTTGAGAGTTGAAGATATTCAAAATAGTTTAGTAGCCAGCGATTCTTCAGGAGTTCCTCAGAGATTCCAACTAACTACTTGAGTTAAATAAAATCGTTTACGAATCCATCAAAATCTTCTTCAGTCAAAAATGAAATTAGTTTCACTAGTTTTTCTTTTTCTTCTTTGACAACATAGGAAGCAACTAATTCTTCAACCGGATCTTCTAGTATTATTTGGTTGGTTTGAAAGCCCTTGAAGTTATCTTCAAAATCTTCCTCTAAAAATAATTCACATTTTTGATTAACTGAATTAATGAATTCTTCCTTGTTCCTAAAAATTCCGTTAAATTTTAATTTTATTAGAGGAAAAGAAAAAGAATTACAGGCGTCAAGCACAAATTTTTCTGCTTTAGCTTGATTGTCAGTAGATAAAAACAAGAATTTTCTGGTTTCAAATTCCTTAAACTCAATAACATTAGAATTAGTATCTACAATCAGAACTCCTTTTGGTTTTGTTTCTTCTTCTTTCATTTGAGTGACTACAGTGCTTCCTGGAATGACCAAGTGCTTTCCTTGGACAGTCAAATCTCTATGCCAGTGAATATGGCCATTAACGTACAAATTAAAGCCATCAGGCAGATCCGAGACGCTAATGCTTTCTGGAGCCATTGGAACTATTTCTGAAACATTCTGATGAAAAACAAAAACGTTAAAAGCATTTTCGACGGGTTTGAAATTTCCTGCCTTTAAAGATTGCAAGACAAATTCTTCAGGAACTCCACCCAAACCTTGAATGCATACTTTTTCGGTCTTTCCTCCTGTTGTTTTTTCAAAAATAATTCGTTTATTGTGGCAATTTATCATTAAATGCGCGTCATCAAAGATTTCGATTATGTTAGCCAAGCCTTTGGTGCGTCTTTCATGAGTTCCATGGATTCCGATTAAAGCCGGGTAATCTGATAATTCTTTTCCAGAATCATAGTCAGAAATTTTTAAATTAGTTTTAGGCCTAGAAGTTACAAAACAGTTTACTGCTTCCTTAATAGTTTCTTGTGTAGGAATTCGGTAATCAAATAAGTCACCAGGAAGTAAAATGAAATCACAATTCAATGAATTGCATAAGTCCAAGGCTTTTTTTGCTTGAATTGCGGCATCACCGTTAAATCCAAAGTGAAAATCCGATGCAATTCCAAATTTCATGAAATAAGTAGGAAAAAGTGCAATAAGTTAGTTTGTTTTTTTAGAGGAGGACATTCCTTTGATTTTTTGTTCTTGCATTTCTATTACTTGAGTTCTATCCTGTAATTCTTTTAATTCAGCGCTTAATTCGGAAGCCAAAGCTTTTGAATCTTTTTTGACTAGAATGTTTCCATAAAACCGATAGGTTTCAGTAGCCTTTTCGGCTTCTGATAAAGCGCGTTTTATTTCTTCAATTCTAAAATTCAATTCTTGCTTCTGATATGCAAATAATTGCAATTGTTGTTTAACTAAATCTTGGGTTTTATTATCTTCTGCCATTAAAAATCACTCTTCTTCAATTAAGGTATTTACTCTAGTAATTATAGTCAAATCCCTTAATAACGAATTCGATATTGCACGAAGTTTGGCTAATGAAGGTTGTTTTATGGTGAAAAATAATTTGTTTTTAAGAACTGCATTATATTCTTTCTTGTCTTTTAACGCGTTGAAAATGCGTTTGTTTTCATCGCCATCAAAATCCAATACGAAAGAACATGTAAATTCAAGCATTTTTCTCCAACTCTTCAATTCTTGATAAGAGTGCATTATACTTTTGAATTAAAGTATTACGCAGGTCTTCAGAAATTTCACTTCTAATAAAAGCCTGTTCTACAAAATCAATTTGAACTTCAATTAATTCTTTGACTTTAGAAGCATGATCTCCTAATTCTAATTCAGGGTGATTCAAAACTAATTCGTTTAATCTTCTTTCAACGCTTTTTGCAAGAATCTTATGTTGTTTTGTAATATCCTTGAATATTTTTTCACTAATCAAACCACGATCATAATCTCTCTTCAAATAACTTGAAGCAAAACTCATTGCCCTAGATTCCGTTACTAGACTCAAATATTCGTTTTCCAAAGGATTTTCTCTGATTCCCAATAATTTTGAGCTCGCAAGTTTTGCAGTGAAAACCGAAATGAGAATAGTGAAGAAAATGACTATAATTGTGATAGAGAAAATGCTTTGAGCTTCTGCCAAAGAAAACCAGCCTCTATTTACGGCAAAAGCATAAGAACCGGTTATCACTCCGGATAAGACTATTGAAGCTAAAGCTGCAGAAACTGCTCCACGGGGATTTCCAATCCAAGAAATAAACATTTTTTCTTTGAAAGAAAAATCTTTGTCAAACAACATACTAAGCCAAATGGTCAAAGGTCGAATAAAGAAGCAGAATGCTATTGCAATCAAAAATCCTGGAAATAAATTGGAATAAAGTAAACTTAAATTAACTTCAGATCCTAGAACTAAAAAGACTAATGCAGTTGCAATGAAATTCAAGTTTTCCCAAAAACCAAGAGTCCTGTGCCTGCTGATTGCACTAACGTTCTTGCCTCTGACATAACTACCGAAAACCAAGGCAGTGAACACTACGGAAATAACTCCGGATGCACTAATGCCCCAAGCGTTAAGGCCTTCAGCAATTGCATATGAAGACATCATGAAAGCCAGTGAAGAAAATAATAGGTCATCATCAACTTTGAATTGACGTAAAAGGGCGTTACCCAAAAGTCCTACAGTCAAACCGACGAGACATTAAAAGAAGATAATGCTAACAAATTGGGTTGAAACTGAAGAAAAGGAAATTACTCCTCCCGCTAGTAATGTGGTTAAAACCAAGAAAATAGTAAGAGAAGAAGCATCGTTGAAAGCAGTTTCACTTTCAATAATGCTTGAAATCTTTTTTTCAATTCTCAATTTTCTGAGTAATGGGAGAATTGAAGCAGGATCAGTGGAAGCTAAAATAGCTCCTAAGAGCAATGCAGCCAGCCAGCTGAAGCCGAGGAAAAAGTAAGCTGCTAAAGCTACTCCTGAAATCGTGAAGACTACTGCAACCGTATTAATTGACAAAACCGTAGACAATTTTTTCAATAATTGTTTGCTGTCTGCTCTTGCTCCGTCGTTGAACAAGATTATTGGAACGCTTATGACGGCCAAAAAACCTAGGGAAATTCCTATTTCTAGGGGCTTGAAAATTTTTAAAACTTCATTACCGAAAATAAAACCTGTTAACAATAATGCAACGAATTCAGGCCAGTTGAAAAATTTGGCTATGCGCGCCACTAGAATTCCTGCAATCAAAACGAAAATAATTTGTCCAAGAAAAATGTCAAAAGCCAATCAAAAACCACTTAACAGTATAAATAACAAAATGGAAATTTAAAAAGTTATAGATGAAAAAATTAATCTCCTAGAATTCGTTTTTCAATTATGACTCTAATTTTATTCGGATCAAAGCCTGGACAAATTAAAGTAGCGTGTCCTCTGACTCCTTTTCCGGATTCAATTGTGGTTATGAGTCCTAAAGATTCCAAGTCATGAAGATATTCTCTATACCATCGTGAACTTCTTGGTTCAACTTTGGTTTTTCTGCAAATGCTCTTATATTTTTCGTAAACGTGACCTGAAAAATAATATTTGTCTCCATTTTCTTCAACTAGTTTACTATAGGCTTCAGAATCAGAGAGGCATAAAGCATACAAAACTAATTGCTGATGCTGAGGGAGTCCGGAAACTAATTCGAAAGACTTGTCTTCGTCTGCTTTCTTTCTTGCATCTTCAACTTCTTTTTCAGTAACTACTTTAAGTTTTTTAGAATCAGCTAGTTCTCCGGCCCACAATAATAAAGATAACGCGTATCTTACGTCTCCATTTTCTGAAGCTGCAATTGCTGATGCTAAATTCAAGGCTCCGTGAAGTATTGCTCCATCATTAAAAGATGCTTTAATCCTATCTTCAAGGATTCCGGATAATTGTGAAGCATTGTAAGAATGAAAAACCAATTCTTTTTCGCATAATGAACTTTTGCTTCTGGCATCTAATTTTTTCTTGAAGTCGATTCTGTTGGAAATTCCTATTACGGAAATGCTGCCTTTCTTCAAGTCATCATTTGTTCTTGTAAGCGTGTATACTAAATCGTCTAAATCTTTTACGGCGTCAATTTCGTCTAATACTACAATCAAATTTTTTCCTTGATCATCATCTTCAATCCAGTCTAGAAGTTTCTCGTAAATAGTGGCCATTGAGTGTCCGGTTCTTGGCAATTCAATGATGAAATCGCCGACCAGTTTTTGTATTACTTTATAGCGTGAATCATAAACTCTGCAATTCATGTACGTGGTAAAGACTCGGGTATTTTCTTCGGCTTTTATTTTTTGCAAAACTAGTTTTACTGCAGCAGTTTTTCCGCAACCAGAATTGCCGTAAATAAATAAATTGTTTGGCTTTACTCCTTTGAAAGCTGGAGCAATTAATTCCATTAAAGTTCTTAATTCATGATCACGATACAACATTTCAGGCGGATAATAGTGCGGACTCAGAACATTCTTATTCTTAAACACGCTTGCCTTGTTTAAAATATCAGAAAAAGAGAGCGAAGACATAAAAAACCTAGTTTAAATTAATTAAGTTAAATACGAAGAGCAACTATTAAAAACAAAGGTCATACATTCATTTAAAAGACAATTAAAAATAAGTCTAACTAGTAAGCTTTTTTAAGACAGGCTTAGTACTAGTTACAAGTGATTTTAAACTGGAAATTTACTCTATTAGGTGAATAATTTTATGGGAATATTTGATAAATTGGGAAAGGCATTAGGAATAGGAAAAGAATTGAGTGTTTAAGAATTCATTACTTCTGAAGAAGCTGAAAATGTCGATATTATGCACCAAGCTGCTGATTTTTACGTTAAACCAATCAAACTACAAACTGATGAAGATTTGAAAATTATTGAAGAAGAATTAAGTAACAAAAACATAATATTATTAAACATTAGTCCAGTCTCTAGAAATCCAGTTAAACTAAAAGCATACATTGGAAATATTAAAAATTTTGTAACTAGGATAAATGGAGATTTGGCAAGATTGGATGAAGATAAATTGCTGATTACTCCAATGAATGTAAAAATAGTGAAAAAAAGATAACAATCATGTTTAAAAAGCAAAGGATATTAATAAAATAAAAATAATGGTGACTCGAAAAAATGGATGAAAAAGGACAGGGAGCTTTTGAATATTTATTACTAATTGGAGGAGCAATCTTATTCGTAATACTAGTTATAGCTATAGTACAATCCTCACTAGGAACACAACAGAATAATGCACTAAACGGATCAAACAAGATCGGAGACGTCACAAACCAAACATACAATAGTGTTGCGGCTACAAATTAAGGCTTATGGATCAAAAAGGGCAAATTACTACGGAATACGTTCTACTGGTAATGATAGGTTTAGTCATACTCGTAGTAGCAGTATCATTTGTAGGAAATATGAAAACTATTTTTGATTCAATGCTTCAAAAAACTAATTTGGAAAGATCAACTGCAATTACTATGCTTGGAAGATAAGAATATAGTCTACAAAATAATGAATTAATCATGTTAGACCTAATAGCAATTATTTTACTAGGAGTATTGGGTCTTACTGCAGCTTATTTTGATTTGAAGAAAAGAATTGTTCCAAATTACTTGTCGTTACCATTATTGTTTGCATCGATATTACTTCTTATAATCAGCAATCAATTCAAAGATCTTGCTTGGATGTCTTTATTCATAATAATTGACTATGCATTATATTCAATGGGAGTTTGGGCTGGTGGAGACTTTAAACTAACTGTGGGGATAATCGGAATCCTATTGTTTTACTCGGAAAGAAGTTCTTTCACAGAATTCATTCAGCTAGTGGGAATATTTTTTGCAATTTCATTTGGAATAGTAATACTAATGTCTGTTTTGAAAAGAATTATGATAATTAAAGAAAATAGAAAAGAAATTATTTTGAAAATATTGAAAAATTCTGCAAAAACTCTAGTGCTCACTCAAAGCGTTTTGTTTCTGGCAGCCAGAATGGAATTATACCAGCAAATATTACTTGGAATAAGCGTTCTAGTAATTAGTTTATTTGTTGACTTCCCGATTTTAATTACGGGAATAGTTTTTGTCATAGCATTAATAGTGGAACCATTACAGACTATAGAAAAATCAGTTTATTCCATACCTCTCGTGTTGTTTATAACGCTCTGTTTGAACGTCATAAAAATGATTCCATTGAAAAAGAAAGTTCTTTCAAAAGAATTGGAAGAAGGAATGATACTGGAAGGAGAGTATTATCTTGAAAACAATAAGTTAAAACATGAAACAAGTTTGATTAAAACAATAACTGAATCGAAAGACAATATCATATACTCAGACAAGAAGGCCAGGGGTTTAACTGAAGAAGAAATAGGTAAACTCAGAAAATACGGATTTGAAAGCGGTTTTCAAAAAATAACTATTCGACTATCGCCTTTTTTAATTATAGCAAGTTTAATAATGTTAATTATAAAAATAGCGTGAAAAAAGTTGATAGCACAAGTTTCACTTGAGTTCTTTTTTGCAATGATAATAAGCATCGGGCTAGTCACCTATTTGGCCACTCAAATATACGCGAATGTAAGCGATTTAAGCAGGCTAAGAGACGGTGGTTCAGCTAAAACTTCATTGGATGCAGTAGCCTTGGGAGTAAACACTCTCATAACAGCAGGAAATAACAGTAACATCATAATGGAACAATACTTTCCAAGATCTTCATGCTTATACATTACTACTGATTCTAAACACTTGTACTGCGATGTAGGTTTAGATTACAATATTAACAGCACGGTACTCTTCACTTCAAATGCAGATGCAATTTACGTAAATGACAGTTGCAGAAGTAACGGCTGGATTACGTTAAACTTAACTAGAAATAATTCTGGAGTGTTTATAACTTGTTAAAGGAATTAAAATGAAAGGACAAGTATCCTTTGAATACATTTTCGTAATAGCAGTCATAGTAAGCGGAGCCTACATTTTTTTACTGACTGCAGCTAAAGAAATGGAATTAAGCGCTGCACTTACTTCAGTAAGACAGAGTATTAACGATTACGAATCAATAAATGGATACCGGGTAACAATAAGAGAGATTAATTACAGTCAACCGCAATCAAATAACGTGGTAATAACAGTGAGGGTTTTGATTAATGAAACTTATAGTGCCAGTGCTGATCCGAATGCGGTTAGCGCCATAACTTATTACAGTCTCATTGGATTAGCAAATACTTTTGCCAAATCTCCATTTCCAGATACTAACAGCACTTATTATCAATCCAGTTTGTTTAATTACAGTATACAAGTGGTTTAACCAAATGAACAATGCTACTAAATTTCAAATATGTCTCTTGTTAACAGTACCTTTAGGAGTACTCACGATAATCAATAACATTTATTTGATTCCATTAATCGTAATCTTGGGTGTTTCCATTTACTTCATAAACAAAATGGATTCTCTTGAAAAAAAGATTGGATGGTATTATTTGGTTGGAGTAATTGCCTTAATAATTCCAATACTATTAATTCAAAATCCTTATTCGATTCTATTTGCAGAATTAGTGATATACTTCATATTAATGATAATCAAAAACGTTTTACCAAAGAAAATGCAAGTAAAAATAATTGAGACGACCAAGAA
>CABMDW010000109.1 GCA_902385045.1 uncultured archaeon
AGCGTTAAACGCATCAGTTGTATTTATACCTTCATAAAATGTTTGACCATAATCATTTGACAACCATGGTTTGCTTGATATATTTCTAGTTATACATAGAAATCGTCCAGTAAAATCACAACAACATCTTCCAGTGCGGTTTATACTATTAGTTACCAAATTCATATCAGTCCATGTAGCACCATAATCATAACTTTTCATACTATCTATAACAACACCTGTTCCTGTATAATATCTAATTAGATATTGATATTGACCAGAATCGGACATACACATATATCTAGCATATGTTGTAGTTGAACTATCTGAAAATGA
Source organism: uncultured archaeon (assembly GCA_902385045.1). Lineage (GTDB taxonomy): Archaea > Micrarchaeota > Micrarchaeia > Norongarragalinales > CABMDW01 > CABMDW01. The sequence continues at coordinate 316 of CABMDW010000109.1, forward strand.
AACACCATAATTAGATGAATACTTTATATTTTGTGGGGTTGTAGCATTATAGTTACAAGCAGTCATATATTTACCTGTAGCTGACATACTTATACAAAACCATGCTCCATTACCAAGACCTCCAAGGTTAGATGCGAATGATGATAAATAATCGTTTGAATACCATATAAAAGCAGTTTGTGTTCCAGCTATACAGTATTTTCCATCTTTAGATAATTTAATAGAACCCCAATCTCTATTTGACGCATTAATTTCACCAGCACCAGTCCAGAAAGCTGATGCCCATGTAGCCCCATAATCTGTTGATTTATAAACGCGCCCGCTAGTAACACATGCTACCGCTATTCCATTATCAATCATATCTAATCGACTTATATTACCTGAAATTCCAGATGCGGTATTATATGTATTTCCATAATCAGATGAATATTGTATGTTTGAATTACCAATTGATATAACATATTTTCCATCACTAGTACATGCTATGGATGAAGCATTTGTAGAGCTAGTATAATTTGATTGAACGAAAGTGTTGTTAGAGGTAATCCCTACTTGGCTAACACCAGCAGTTATGGGGTTATTTCCCATAGTTAAATTTCCAGCTAAAACAATGTTGTTTTGTGTATCTATCACAAAAGACCCATTTGGAGCATTAGGAACGGTAGCTACAAAGTTCCCTCCAGTTTGAGTTGAGTTAATTGTTAGAATGTTGCTTCCAGTTCCTAAAGCAATCTGATTTGAAGTTGTATTAACGCTTAGTTGGTTAAATATAACGTTATTTGAATATGTTTTATTTCCAGAGATTGTCTGATTTCTACTTAAATCAACTGGAGTTAGCCAAAGAGCTGATGTAGCTGTGTCATTAGCTGAGATATAAAGTGTATTACTAGTTGTATTAACCATACTAGTTAAATATTTATATCCGTTAGTTGTATCAAAATTAGCATTTGGTATAACTGTGTTTGTAAAAGCCGTACCGATATATGAATGTCCTCCATCTGAGAACTGCCCTCCACTTAAATCAGAGAGGAGAAGATGACTTGTAGTTCCTCCTCCAATTTTTTTATCTGAATTTGTTGATTTGCTGATGATAATCTGAGCTATAGACCCGGCACCTGCTCCATTTCCAAGTATGATTACATATCCAAGTTGTGCGATCTGTAATTTATCTAAACTGGAGGTCATAGTTTTCACAGTGCCTGCGTTTATAGCGTTGGTGGCATTAACAAGTGATGTATATTGTGCGCTATTCATTATAGCAAAGAAATTAACATTTGTATCTGTATTAGTTGTGCCAGTGTTTTTACTAACATACATGACAAAAACACTATATTGGCCACTTGATATATTTGTTACAGCAGGAGTAGTTGTGTTATAATATACACCTGGAAGTTGTGTATATGTGGTGCCACCATATCTATAAACATTAGAAGAGTTGTCTATAAACATAACATTAGCTACTATAGTTTGGTTGCTAAATGGAACTGAAATTCCATGGTCTTCAACTGAATCTGCTGTTATATTTACCGTTCGGTTAGATGTGTTGTAAGCTACCATATTTGCCCCAACACCTCTAACAATCGTTCCGACTGTGTAATGTTGATAGACGGAAACTTGAGATGGATAATCATATGGGTGTGTTTCTACAACAGATATAAATTCATTGTTGTATGTCTTGAAGACTTCTAAAATCGGTACGTATGAATTAGCTATATCCATATATGTTAAAGATGGGTTATAGGTTATCGTCCCAGTTCCATCAACTATAACGTAAGCACTTGAGCTCTGAGACATACCAGATAAACTCAAAGTTGTATTTGGCCACGATATGTTTTTGTTTTTAATCTTACCAACCCCACCATAAACAGTTAGGTTGTTTGAGACTATCGTATAACGATTTGTATAGTTCCAAGAGTAAAATCCAGTTTGAAGTGTATCAAGCACAGTTATACATGTTCCATTAACCGCTGTAAAGTTTCCCTCAATCGTTGTGTCTCCAGAGAATGTTTTGTTTCCAGAGATTGTCTGCGCCCCACTATCAGATAGAAGAAAATTAGTTGTGGATACGGTTGGCTGAGGAACAGATACATTATAATTACTAGCTAAAATACTAGTGAGCTCCATAGAAATATAATTGTTTCCTGATATAGAACTCTCAAATAAATTAAGCTTTCCATTGTTGCTAAGAGCTAATCCAGTTTGATTAATTTTAACTTTGTCTGCTATTTCTGTATTTGTAGCAAGATATGTATCGTATGACATGTTATCTATATAAAAAAAATTTAGTCATTGACAATTTGATTTAAGTTATTAACTACCAGTTCCACCATTTAAATTATAACTATATTGTGTTGAACCGACTTTCCATGTAAATGTCAAATATCCATTTGTAGCATCATTAGACATATACATCATCATTGTATTAGCCGATGGGGTTGGAGCATAATTAGGAGCTACTAGGAATTTCATACTAACACTCGCATTAGCACTTCCAATTGAAGTTGTTAAAAGGCTTTGATTTCCTCCAACCATCAAGAACGTGTCATTAACAGACCCGCTTGGAATTGTGTGAGTTCTATTAGCTGTTGGAGTTGTTGTTAAAGTCAAATTTGGAAACGCAAACTGATTTGAAGTTGCTGACATTGCCAAAGCTGAGCTAAACGTTTTCGTTCCTGCGATTGTTTGGTTAGATTGTGTCATAACAAATTCAGATGCTCCAGCTATGTTTGGTATAGTTAATGTATAATTATTACCAGTTTGAACGGAGGATATTGTTAGAATGTTGCTTCCAGTTCCTAAAGCTAGTTGATTAGAAGTTGTAGATAAAGTTAAAGCACCTGTATATTCCAAATTATTATAATATCTCTTAGTTTGATTAACATATAGATAAATACCATAACCATTGACACAAATTAGAACATATTTCCCATCTTGAGAAGATGATACATAATATGGGTTATTAGCAAATGTATAGATAATTGACCAATTTACACCATAATTTGATGAGTAATATAATCTTTTATTTGTTTGTTCTGTGATAAAACAGAATTGTCCAGTTCCATCACATGAAAACCCACGAGTTTCCATCACTGGTATGTCAGCTGATTGTGTAAATGTTTGGCCATAATCATGAGAATACCAAAACCCACCTCCAGTCGCCACGCCTATCTCAGAGTACATATATTTACCATCGGCTGATATACCTGATTGAACAGTAAAAGTCGTACCACCAGTTATTGGAGTAATAGTTTTTTTTATAGTTAGAGCAGATGAAGACACACCAGAGGATGAAGTATAAATATACGCACTGGTAGATTGACCATTAACATAGATTACATATTTACCATTAGCTGAAA